>CAIMAO010000014.1 GCA_903838985.1 uncultured bacterium
AAATATATGTATAAAAAATTTTTAATAGTATTTGTTTTTCTTTTTGTGGTCGTTGGCTTTATAAAATTTTCAGCTTTCGCAACAACTTTTACTCCACCTACTATATCGACAGGAAGTGCGTCAAATATTACATCAACATCAGCAGTGTTATCTGGTGGTGTAAATGGAAATGGTAGCAATGTTACAGCAAGTTTTAAATACAGCAGCACAAACTATCCAAATCCTTTTGGAGATAGTTGTTCTGATTATGATGTAAATTCTACTGTGGTAAACGCAAGCCCAAGCTCTTTTTCTAATGATAGAACAATAAGTGCTACTATAACTGGTTTATTACCTGGAACTACATATCATTATACTAGCGTAGCTAAAGCAGGTAATGATTACTGTGGTGGTTATTTGTCATTTACTACTCTTCCCGCAGAGAGTGTCACAATTTCTCCTAGCACTACAACTCTTGAATTGAAAGATGGTGATTTTGTTGGGAGTTTCACAGTTAATGTTCATAGTAATACGAATGGCGAACCAGCATGTTTGGTTTTTCCAAGTGGACATGATGTTGGTTCTTTGTCTAACAGAACGGATATTTTTTCAGTAATTTCAAGGAATATAGGGACCTATCCAAACCTATGTGGAAACGGAGGAGTGACTGATTGGAGTGTAAAAATTGATATAAAAATACCTGTAGAAAACGCTGTACCAGGTACTCATATTTTTAAAATTATACCTGCTAGTGGCACAAATCTCCCTTCTGCTGAAGGGAGTATAGTTATCCCTGAGATAACAGAAAGTGTGACAGTTTCTCCAAACCCAGTGACACTTACCCTCTCATCAAATAATTATGTTGGAAGTTTTACAGTAGATGTTGTTAATAAATATCAACAATGTATTAAATTTCCTATTGATTCAATCGCGGGTGTCATAAGTGGAGCTACTGTAATAGGAGATGCTTCTGGTAGTATTACTGGATCGCCAGCTCTTGGTTTTCAACAGGTGTGTGGAAGTGGTAAGTATAGTGTAAACATACCAATAAAGATTCCTTCGGTTGGTGTTGCTTCTGGTAGTTATCCTTATAAAATTAATTATTATTTTAATAGTGATTCTAGTCCTACAGCATATTCTCATTCGTTAACAGAGGATATTCATATTCCTCAAGTACATTATTATTATCATGATTATAATCTTGTGCCAAATCCTACTCCTGAGTCACCTGGATTGAAAGGTAGATATTATTTTGATTGTACAAGTACCAACAAAGCAGTAGATTGTGCTGGTCTTACGGGTGGTGGTTGGTTCAATCAAAAAGATAGGATTATAGTAATAGGGTCATTTAATGGACGTATAGGAGATTATGTTGGTTTTCCTAGTGGGTCTGGGCTTTATGTAGATAGTTTAGATCCTAGGTTTATAGCAACTATCACTTATGTATCTGAAACAAAAAATGCAATAGTTTTTACTGATGACACTGGAAAGAATTATAGTCCAGCTTTAGTTACATTGGTTCAGGTTGATAATCCAAAAGAACTTGATTTTTCAAATTTTAAGAGTATAGGTCTATATAAATTAGAGACAGTTGCTAGTCAAGTTAATTTAGGGGCAAGTCCTAGTTCAATAACTTTAGGACAAAAATCTACACTTTCTTGGGCATCAAGTAATATGGGAAGTTGTGATGGAGTTGGTTTTGATACAGGGGGTGCTATTAAGGGTAGTGTCTCGGTGACGCCTACTTCTCTTGGAATAAATACGTATAGCATAAATTGTTATAGTAATGGTGTGAGGGTAGTGGGAAATAGCACCACTATAAATGTTGTTGCTCCTATTGATCCTGCTACCATTCCAGCTTCTATTGTTGTATCAGCGAACCCTACGGTTTTTACAATAAATGACACAGATATTCAAAGAGTTTCTGAAATTAAAACAACGCCAATTAAAATAAAAAGTGGCAGTGTAGAATACGATGCTTCTATTGTTAAAAACAATGCTAAGATATTAGATAATTCGGGTCCAATCTTGGGTTGGTCAAATAAAGGAGATTTAGGTGCTACTCTGACGATAGGAGCTGGGAATGCTCAAGCAGGGACTTATAAAATATTAGTAAATGCAGATGGAATTTCTAGTATTGATGGTAAATCAGTTCCCTCAAATACTGTGACAATTACAGTTACTATAAATGCTGATGCTGTTTCTAATCTTCCAGATGTCACAGCCAGCGTTGTTTCTCCATTTGGTGCTGTATTAAACAATGAAACTACATTTTCTTCTGTTATTTCTAATGTGGGTAGTGGTTCTATTAGTAATTTCCCATATTTTTTCCAAACAGCTACAGGAAAATTCTTAAATATTGATAATCGTACTTATACTTACACTGGTGTAGCAGATATTGCTAATAGTAAAAAAATATCCCTTGATAAATATAATGATAGTCATTATAAAGAAACTGTCACATCTAAATTAACTTTTTCTTCAGAAGGGATAGTTTATGTTAGAGTTTGTGCGAATAAGAGTGATTCTAATAATTTTGGTCCTACTGAAGAACAAGATACAGACAACAATTGTAGCTTCCCATGGACAGAAGTAAGAGTGACAAAAACAGCGATACCAGATCTTACCGCTGGCCCTGTTTCTCCAACTAGTGTTACTTCCGGAGCTGCTACAAAATTTATAGCAGACATAACAAACATAGGAACAGCTTCTACTGGTAATGGAAATAGTTTTCCATATTTCTTCCAAACGACAAATGCTTTAGATTCAAAAGGAAATGGTGTTGAACCAATAATTCCTGATTCTACTAAAATGATAACAGACAAACTTGATGTAAATAAATCTACTACTGCTACATCTAGTTCATTTACTTTCAACACGGGAGATACACCATATGTGAGAGTTTGTGCAAACAAGAGCGATGCTAATACTTTTGGCACTGAAGTTTCGGAACCAGTAACCTTGAGAGATGATAATTGTGGAGATTGGACACAGATAACTGTGACGGATAAACCAGAAATACCAAAGCCTGATCTTACTGCTGGACCCGTGATGTTTAAACAAGCTGATGCTGTTGTTGGAAATTCTATTGTTTTTACTTCAATAATATCAAACATAGGTACAGCTTCTACAGGTAATAGTTTTTATAATTCTTTACAAATAGCTGATGATGTAGATGGAATAGACCCTGTATTTCCTTTAGATTCACAGCATTCAACACCTGCACTTGATATACCTGGCACAGGAAATGATACAGCTAATGTTTTTGCTTCGCACAGTTTCTCTGTAGCTAGAGATTATTCTGTTAGGTTTTGTGCTGATGAAAATACTAATATGGTTGGATCTATCCCTGAATCAGATGAAGATCATAACTGTAGCGGTTGGACAAATATTACAATAGAACCAAAACCTGTTAATGGTGGATGGGGTGCTGCTCCTGATTGTCCGACAGCTTGTGGTCTTTCCGCAAGTACTTCATCTGGGGTTTGTAATAATCCTCCCCCACAAAATGGAGGTAGCATTTGTCCTGCTAGTAGCCAACCGATTAATAATTGCAGTGCTACACCAGCATGTGCAGTTGATACTTGTGGTTCATCAGTTAATGGAAAAAGTTTTGTAAGTCTACCGACAACAGGTCTTTGTGGCGAGGGTACACAACAAAATTTAATATTAACAAATGGAAAGTGGACATGGAATTGTGGCACTGCATCATGTTCAGCTTCTAAAAAGAAGATTCCTCATGTTATAGAAAATTAAAAAGATATCAAAAAATTCCCCACTTGGGGAATTTTTTGATATAATATATTTATGCAAATAAACGAAGAACAATTGAAAAAAGCAATTCTAGAAGCAAAGCTTGTCACACGTTCTGAACTTGATGATTCAATTAAAAAAGCTGAGAATAAAAAACAAAAGTTTGGGGATATTTTGTTGTCAGATGGTAAAATTTCTGAAACAGATTTAAAAAGAATGGAAGCATTTGTTTTAGAAATTCCATTTATTAGTTTAGTTGATAAAAAAATTAATTTTGATATTCTTTCTCTCATTCCTGAACCGATAGCAAGGAATCACAACATAATAGCTTATAAAAAAAGTGAAGCAGGTTTAGAAATAGCTATGCTCGACGTAGATGACCTTCCGATGATTGATTTTATTAAGAAACGTTCCGGAGAAAAAATTCTTCCAAGACTTACAGACACTGCTTCTATCAAATTTGCTCTTGTTCAATATAGAAAAAGTTTGCAAGCGGACTTTGATAATATAATTCAAAAAGAAACATTATCTATTTCTAAAGAAGGAGATGAAACAGAAAAAACAGAAGAAGAATTGAAAGCCTTAGCTGAGGATTTGCCAGTTATTAAAATTGTGGACTCATTAGTTTTTCACGCAATTCTACAAAATGCTTCTGACATACATATTGAGCCAGGGGAAAAGGAATTAATCGTCAGATACAGAATAGATGGAATACTTCATGATGCCATGGTGCTCGACAAAAATGCTGCACCAGGAATAACGACTCGTGTGAAAGTTTTGTCTAACCTAAAATTAGATGAAAAGAGATTACCTCAAGATGGAAGATTTAAAATAGATCAAAATGGTGAAAAAGTTTCTTTCCGTGTTTCAACATTGCCGACATTTTTTGGTGAGAAAGTAGTGATAAGAATATTGAAAGAAAATGCACATGGTTTTACTTTGGAAGACTTAGGTTTTCATGGAGAGGGATTAGAAAGGATTCATGATTCTCTAAAACAAAAAGTGGGTATGGTGCTTGCGACAGGTCCGACTGGTTCTGGAAAAACTACGACACTTTATACAATGCTTGAACTTTTAAATAGACCGGAAGTTAACATTTCTACCGTTGAAGACCCTATTGAATATCAGATCTCTAGAGTAAATCAAACACAAGTCAAACCAGAGATTGGTTTTACTTTTGCAAATGGTCTTCGTTCTCTTCTTCGCCAAGATCCAGATATAGTAATGGTGGGAGAAATTCGTGATGTTGAAACAGCTGGATTGGCCATAAATGCTTCTCTTACCGGACACCTTGTATTGTCCACTATTCACACCAACTCTGCTTCTGGGGCAATTCCACGCCTTATAGATATGGGTGTATTGCCTTTCTTAATAATTTCGACGGTCAAAACCATACTTGCCCAGAGACTCGTGCGTAAGCTCGTTTCAAGTAAAGAAAAGTATACTTTGTCAAAAGAAGAAATAAAAAATCTAGGTAAACTTGTTGATTTAGATCGCATGCTTTTAATGTTGAAAAGTGAAAAAATAATTGGACCAAAAGATAATTGGGAGACAATTCATTTTTATAAACCAGTTGCCAATAATGAATCTGCTGACGGATATTCTGGACGTATAGGGATACATGAAGTTTTGAAAGTCACTTCTTCTATAAAAGAATTGATTCTTCGTGGAGCTTCTCAGGATGACATAGAAGCACAAGCAAAGAAAGAGGGTATGATGACAATTTTAGAAGATGGAGTTTTCCAAGCAGCTTTAGGAATGACAAGCTTAGAAGAAGTATTTCGTGTTGTTTCTGAATAAGTAAAATGCTTTTTTCATATAAAGCAAAATTAAATAATGGAGAAATTTTTGAAGGGATAATGGAGGCGGCAGATCGTTATGCTCTTTCTCGTGAATTGAAATCTCGTGGTAATGTTCCTATCTCTATCGCAGAAAAAAAAGAAAATTCTTTTGATTTTTCTTCAATCTGGGCACATTATTTTTCTAAAATAAAAAACGAAGAGTTGATTATTTTTGCTAAAAATTTAAGTGGAATGCTGAAAGCAGGACTTTCTATGTCACGCGCATTGTCAGTTTTACAAAAACAAACAAAAAATGTCACTTTTGGTAAAATTTTGACATCATTAAATAATGAAATAAATGCGGGAGGAACTTTGTCTTCTGGTTTTATGAAATTTCCAGATGTTTTTTCAAAACTTTTTGTTTCGATGACACACGCTGGCGAAGAATCTGGCAATCTTGATAATTCTCTTTCTGAAATTAGTATAAATTTAGAAAAATCACACGCTTTGACCAAAAAAATAAAAGGAGCGCTTATTTATCCTGGAGTAATTCTTTCAGCAATGATTTTGATAGGCGTTTTAATGTTTGCATTTGTTGTGCCGACACTTGCTAATACTTTTAAAGAGCTTGGCGTAGAGTTGCCAATGTCAACAAAATTTATTATTTCTTTAGGTAATTTTTTCTCTAATTATTTAATTTTGTCTTTTGTTTTAATGATAGGATCTGTGTTTGGAATTATTTCACTATTGCGTGCAAACTTTATGACAAGATATGTTGATTTTATTGTATTAAGACTTCCATTTGTTGGTAATTTATCTAAAGAATTAAACATGGTTCGTACTGCTCGCACGATGGCCTCACTCTTGTCTTCTGGAGTTTCAATAACAAGAGCAACAGAAATAACAGGAGATGTTTTACAAAACGTTTATTATAAAAAAGTTCTAGTTGAGTCGAAGGATGAAATAGAAAAAGGCTTACCATTTTCTAAAATTTTTGAAGAAAATCCAAATTTATATTCAGTAATGATGACAGAAATGATAGAGGTCGGAGAGGAGACAGGCAAACTTTCAGATATGCTATTTCAAGTGGCTACTTTTTATGAACAAGATATAGAAAACAAAACAAAAAATCTTTCCACTGTCATTGAACCAGTGCTTATGATATTGATTGGTGCTGCTGTTGGTTTCTTTGCTATTTCAATGATTTCACCTTTATATTCAGTAATGAATAATATTAAATAAAAAATGAAAAATTTTTATAAAAAAGGCATAACTCTTTTAGAAGTATTGATGGCAGTGGCTATTTTGGGTATTATTGTTTCTGTCGCACTTCCACAATTTTCAAAAATAAAAGAAAATCAAGTATTGCAAAATACTACTCAAGAAATTTTATCTGCCCTTCGCCAAGCTCAATCACAAAGCTTGGCTTCAGTAAGTTTAGGAGAATTTGGAGTACATTTTCAAAAAGATCAAATTGTAATCTTTAAAGGACAAAGTTTTTCAGCTGGGGCGATGGATAATAATGTGATAGACATTGTCTCTCCTGCAAATATTTCTAATGTAACTTTTTCTGGTCTAAGTTCTGAGACTGGTGATATATATTTTTCACGTTTATCAGGTGTGCCAAACAAAAATGGAACGATTACTGTTTCGACGCCATCTAATTCAAAAACCATCACTCTTTCTGCTACAGGCACAGCAAGCGTAAATTAAATTATAATGAATATTTTTTTTCAAAAAAAAAATAAAAAAGAATCTAAATTTTTAACACAATCTGGTTTTATGATGGTGGAGATACTCGTGGCTATATCTATCATAGTAGCTTCTATTTTAGCAGCAATGTCTGTTGCACAAAAATCTATTTCTATGTCTCATCAATCAGTACACATTTCACAAGCTAATTTTCTATTAGAGGAAGGGGCAGAAGCAGTGCGTCTCACTAGAGATAGTTCTTGGAGTAATATTAGTAGTCTTTCTGAATCTACTCAATATTATCCTACTTTTTCAAATACTTGGAATCTTTCTACCACTCCTAATAGTGTCGGTATTTTCATACGTACAGTAAGTATAAAAAATGTTAATCGGGATAATACTACGGGGGACATTGTGAATACGGGAGGCACTCTTGATAACGGAACAAAGTTGATTACAGTAAATGTATCTTGGAATGAGGGAGGGAATGTTTTGAGTAAGAATTTGTCTTTTTATTTAATGGATATTTTTTAGTCAGAGAACTTTATGAAAAATTTTAAGAAAAAAAACAAAGGATATGTGCTTCTAGAAACTATTTTTTATATAGTTCTTTTTGCTATGTTATCTATTTCTGTCATTGATGCATTGCTTACAATGACAAAATCTTTTAAAGAAACGACTATTCAAGCAGAATTAATGCAAGGTGGAAATATAATGGAAAGATTATCTAGAGAAATAAAACAGGCTTATGGAGTAAACACTATTAATGTTAATGATTTAAAACTTAACACGACAGATACTAATGGGACAAAAAAAACTATAGAATTTTTGCTTTCTGGATCAGATATAGTGCTTAAAGACAACGATGTTTTTACAGGTAATTTAAATGGAGAAAATATAAAAGTGACAAATCTTACTTTTACACAAATAAATACAGCTAAAAGTAAAGGTATTAAAATATTTTTAACAGTTTCTTCTAATGATGATATGCAAAATCGCACGGAAGATTTTTATGATACAGTCGTGCTTCGAGGTAATTATTAATTTTAAAAATGAAAGAATTTAAAAAAAGAAAAATAAATAAACAATCTGGTGCAGCTATGCTCATATCTGTGATATTTTTTCTTTTTATCTCTCTTGCTATAATTTCTGGTCTTGTTTCTCCTTCAGTTCGTGAATTTAGAGATGCAAATGTTGGATTGAATTCTAAGAAATCTTTTTACTTATCTGAATCAGGAGCTGAAGATGCTTATTATAGAATGTTGAAAAGTAAGACAATAGGTTCGAGTGAGACCATTACTCTCGATTCCAATAAAGTTGTGACGACTATCACGCCCCAAGGTAATGATAAAATACAGATTACTTCTCTTGGAGATGTTTCTAGCTATCAAAGAAAAACAGAAATTATACTTTCTACTAATACAGTTATTCCATTTAATTATGCCGTAGAAGCCGGACAAGGAGGGGTCAATTTAGCTAGTAATACTTTAGTAACTGGTGATATATATTCTAACGGATCCATCACAGGGGATCGTCCTGCAAAAGTGACTGGTAATGTGATTTCTGCTAGTAGTCCTGATATTAATGGAGCCACTGGACTCATTCAAGGTAATTCTCTTAGTCAGTATAATCAATTTCGTATTGGTACTGTTTCGGGTACAGCTCAAGCTCACACAGTTAACTATGTAGATTCTACGGGGAATATTTATTGTAATACAGGCACAGGCAACAATAGATCTTGCACTGATCAATCTGACCCAACATATATAACTTTTCCTATTTCAGATTTAAATATAACAGGATGGAAAGCCGGAGCTTTGACTGGTGGTATTATTAATAATAATTATTCTATATCACAAAGTATTACAATTGGTCCTAAAAAAATTAATGGTAATTTGACTATTAGTGGTGGCATAGTGACTATTTCTGGAACATTGTGGGTGACGGGCAATATTACTGTTTCTGGTGGAGCTACTATACAACTTGCTTCGAATTATGGTTCTAATGATGGAATAATTATTGCAGATGGCAATATCTCTATGTTGGGTGGAGGACATGCCACAGGATCTGGTGTCGCTGGTAGTTATATTATGTTGTTGAGTAATAGTTCTAGTAATAGCGCTTTTTCTATCTCTGGAGGTAGTGGTTCTGTCATAATTTATGCTCCTTTTGGCACTGTTAATATTTCTGGTAATGCTTCTCTTAAACAAGTTACGGCTAATAAAATATTAGTTTCTGGTGCAAATGTCACTTATGAATCTAGTTTAGCTAACACAAGTTTTTCTGGTAGTTCTGCTGGTTCGTGGTCTATTGATAGCTGGGGAGAGAAATAAAAATATGATATGATTATCCTATGTCTAAAAAAATAGTCATAGGTAATTGGAAGATGAATCCAGCTTCTTTAAAAGAAGCAGAGAAATTATTTACTGAGACAGTAAAAATGCTTTCTGATGTAAAAAAAACAGAAGTAGTAATTTGTTCTCCTTTTTTGTATTTGGAAAAGTTAAAAAAGATTTCTAAAAAAATAAGTTTGGGTGCACAAAATATTTTTTGGGAAGAAGTCGGTGCTTATACGGGGGAAGTGTCAGGAGACATGGTTTATAATATTGGAGCAAAATATGTCATTTTAGGTCATTCCGAGAGACGTAATTTTTTTGGTGGTGGAGAAAATAACGAAATAGTAAATAAAAAGATAAAATCAGCAATTAAAAGTGGACTTATTCCTATAATTTGTGTAGGAGAGAATGTAAGAGATGAAAATCATGAATATTTAAATTTTGTGAAAAAACAGATTGAAGAATGTTTCAATGGAATTTCTAAAAACTCTATTTCAAAGATCATCATTGCTTACGAACCTGTTTGGGCAATAGGTAAAGGTGCGTATCCTGCGACACCAGAAGAATTTCGTGAAATGAATATTTTTATAAGAAAAATTTTAAGTGATAAATTTGGTTTGAGCAATATTGAAGGAGTAAGAATAATCTATGGCGGGTCAGTTGATGAAAAAAATGCCTTAGATTTTATTATAGAAGGAAAAGCTGACGGTTTTCTTCCTGGACGTGCGAGTTTAAATCCAAAAAAGTTTTCTAAAATTGTAAAAATATGCGAAACATTAAACAAATAAAAAATTTTAAAAATAAAATAATATTATTGCGAGCAGGTTTTGATGTTCCCATAAAAGATGGCAAGGTAATTGATTCTAGAAGAATTGAAATATTATTACCAACCATAAAATACCTTAAAAATAAAGGTCCACTTGTGATTTTATCTCACCAAGGTAGACCAGAAGGCAAGAGAGATGTGGCATTTTCTCAAAAACCACTTATTCCTGTTTTAGAAAAGTTATTAAAACAAAAAATTAAATTTGCAGATAGTTGTGTTGGTGTTGAAACAGAAAAAATGGTAAGGAGCTTGAAAAAAGGTGAAGTTCTTTTGCTTGAAAATTTGCGTTTTGAAAAAGGCGAAGAAGCAAATGATCCAGTTTTTGCGAAAGAGCTCGCTAAGTTGGGGGATATTTATGTTGTAGATGCATTTCCGGATGCTCATAGAAAACATGCTTCGATTGTTGGTGTACCAAAATATCTACCCAGTTATGCTGGCTTTCAATTTTTGAAAGAAGTGAAATATTTGTCTCTTGTTTTAGAAAAAGCTAAACATCCCTTTCTTTTAATCTTAGGTGGAGCAAAATTTGATACAAAACTTCCAATTATTAAACGTTTTTTGAAAAATGTGGATAATATTTTTATTGGTGGAGCATTAGTTAGCCAAGTTTTGAAAGAAGAAGGATTTGAAACAGGTATTTCTTTAATTGAAAATAAAAATTATGGTTTAAAATATATTGTAAAAAATCCTAAAATTATGTTGCCGATTGATCTTATTGTTGTCGGAGAAAAAATTAAACGAGTCTCTTCTTTTAATGGTGTAGCAAAAAAAGAAAATATTGTTGATATTGGTCCGGAAACAATAAAAGAATTAGAAAATAAAATTAAAAAGGCAAAAATGATTTTATGGAATGGACCACTTGGAGAATCGAGTGCTGGTTTTTATGAAGGGACAGAAAAAATAATTCGTGCTATTGCGAAGACAAAGGCAATATCCATAGTCGGAGGAGGAGATACTACAGAAGTAATATCTAAACTAAAATTAGAAAATAAATTTACCTTTGTTTCTACTGGAGGTGGAGCAACATTAGAATATTTAGCCAATGGCACATTGCCAGGTATTAAAGCCCTCTTTCACTAAAGCTATGGACGGGCAAGCTCTTCAATAATCTTTTTAGCTATTTCTTTTAGTTGACCTTCTTTTGGTGTTTTTGCTGGCCAAACTGGTAAATTGTCCCCAATAAATCTAGGTATTATGTGAGTGTGAGAATGAAAGATAATTTGTCCAGCAGCCTTGCCGTTATTTATTGATATGTTTACTCCATCTGCTCCAGATTTTTTTATTGCTAAGCCTATTTTTTTTGTTATTTTCATAATATGAATAGCTATTTCTTCTGGCAATTCAAAAAGATTTTCAAAATGTTTTTTTGGAATAATTAAAGTATGCCCAATATTAACTGGTTTTATATCTAAAAATGCTAAGACCAAATCATCTTCATAAATCTTTTCACTTGGTATTTCATTTTTTATAATTTTACAAAAAATACAGTCTTCCATGCGGATATTATATCAAATTATGTTAAAATTTGCTTTATGCAGCAGTATTCTGAATTATTGAGATCAATTTTAGAAAAAAGAGGTATAAAAACAGCAGAAGAAGCTGAGGTTTTTTTGAATCCAGATTATAAAAGGGATTTACATAGTCCATTTGAAATGAGAGACATGGAGAAAGCTTGTGTGAAGCTTTTTGAAGTTATAGAAAATAAAGAAAAAATAATCATTTATGCTGATTATGATTGTGATGGTATTCCTGGCGCTGTTATTTTAGAAGATTTGTTTAAAAAAATAGGATACAAAAATTATGAGATTTATATTCCAGGTAGAAATTCTGAAGGCTATGGTTTAAATCTTCCTGCTATAAAACAGTTTGCAGAAAAAAATGTAAAACTTTTGATAACTATTGATTTGGGTATTACAGCTGTTTCAGAAGTTGCACAAGCAGAAGTAAATGGGATTGATGTGATTATTACAGATCATCACTTACCAAAACAAAAAACTCAGGATATAAAAAATTCTCCCGCCTTCGCCCTCGGAGACAAAGAGACAGGGGACCCACGGCTCCTTAATTTTTCATATCCTGAGTTTTTTTTGCCTAAAGCTTATGCCATTTTAAATCCCAAAGTAGATAATTATTCTGAAAAAATGTTGTGTGGAGCGGGTGTCGTTTTTAAATTCGTTCAGGGTTTTATAGAAAAATATGGAGAATTTTATAAAATAAATGAAGGATGGGAAAAATGGCTTTTGGATATGGCTGGACTGGCTACTCTTTCTGACCTAGTTCCACTTTTGGGAGAAAATAGGGCAATAGCATATTTTGGTATGACAGTTTTACGGAAATCTCCACGTCCTGGTTTGCAAAAACTTTTATCAAAAATGAATATTGATCAAAAATATTTATCTGAAGATGACGTTGGTTTTATGATAACACCTAGGTTGAATGCGGCTTCTAGAATGGATGATCCAATGCGAGCCTATGAACTTTTAGCTACAAATGACGAGGTTGAAGCAGGAGTATTGGCTACTCATTTGTCAAAGATAAATGATGATAGGAAAACAATGGTGACTTCTATTATGCGAGAAGTACATAAAAAATTTGAAAAAAATGGAGATAGAGAAATGAAAGAAGTGATAGTAATAGGTAATCCAAATTGGCGTGTGGGTGTATTAGGACTCGTAGCAAATAAAATTTCAGATGAGCACAAAAAGCCTGTTTTTGTCTGGGGTAAAGATGAGAATGATTTTATAAAAGGTTCTTGCAGGAGTGATGGTTCTGTTTCTTTGGTTGAACTTATGACAGAAACAAGTGAATTTTTTATGGAATTTGGTGGTCATGAATTTGCTGGTGGTTTTACTGTCCATAATGACAAAATTCATTTTTTGGAAGATGCTCTTTCTAACTCTTTTAAAAAAGTAAAACGTGAAAAAACAGAAAGTGAAATAGTCTTTGATATCAAAACCGACTTAAGTGCAGTTAATATGAAAAATTGGCGTGAAATAGAAAAAATGGCTCCATTTGGTTTAGCCAATCCAAAACCTATTTTTCTTTTTGAAAATGTAAAAATAGAAAATATTAAAAAATTTGGTAAAAATGGATCAGGTGAACATTTAGAAATTAGCTTTTCAGATATAAATAAAAATAAAGCAAAGGCTATTTCTTTTTTTTCAAATAATGACTCATTTAAGACTACATTGAATGAAGGTTTGAATGTTAATCTTCTTGCCACTTTTGATTTATCTAGATTTAGGGGTAGGGTAGAGCTAAGATTAAGAATAATTGATATACTTTAAAAATATGAAAAAAGATAAAATAGTTATTTATACAGATGGAGCAGCAAGGGGCAACCCTGGGGAAGCTGGATGGGGTGCTATTTTAATTAATGGAAATAAAATTTTTGAAATGGGTGGGTATTCGAAACACGCGACCAATAATCAAATGGAACTTTCTGGCCCCATAGAAGCCTTAAAATATTTACAAAAAAATAAAATAAATATTCCTGTAGAAATTTTTTCTGATTCAAAATATGTAATATTGGGAATTACAGAGTGGATTTTTAATTGGCAAAAAAATAATTGGAGAAATGCTGCGAAAAAACCGGTTCTAAATAAAGAACTCTGGCAAGAACTTTATTCTCTGACAGAACAATTTAAAATAAAATGGATTTATGTGGCAGGACATAATGGTGATAAATGGAATGAAAGGGCAGATGAAATAGCTACAAATTTTGCAGATGGAAATGAGATAGAACTTAAAAAAGAGAAATAAATTTTATTTAATTTTTGTTATGATTTTCTTTTAAGTTCGGAGCGAGAGAGATACTTGACTTTTTTATATAAAGTAGTACTGTATATTTATATACGTTCTTTGATATTTCCTTTTTGTTTATATTTGTTAGGTCTTCTCTGTTTCTTTATAGGATTAGAGAAGACCTAAACAAATAATTAAGGAAAAATAAAATGAAAAAGTTAAGCATTCTTGTAGTTGAAGATAACGCTAGTTATTTAGAAATTGCAAAAAAGGTGTTTGAAGGCATTGAAAATCTAGAAGTAGATTCTGCCACAAACAGAAATGATGCTCTCCTTAAACTGAAGAGCAAAAAGTATGACGCTGTGATAACCGACAGAAACATGCCTTCTTTTGAAGGGGAATCTCTTCAGTTAGAGCTTCTTCCAAAAGAGGTTCAAAACGTCGATCCATATCGGGAAGAGATAGAAGGTGAAATTAAAAAGTCTATTATTTTAGCTCGTAATTATGATGGACTTCAAGGTGATATTGTTGCTCTTACATCGGCTCTTGTTCATGGAATTACAACACTTGTACACAGCTGGCATGGAGATTCTTCAAGTTTTTCTTTCTATTATCTTCGCTCTGGTAAGTATGGCGTGAACAAAGAAGAAGTTATCGATATTTTAAAAAAATATTCTGTGACTTTCGAAGAATACGTTCAAAATTCTTTCTTCAAAGAAGAATCATTGGCCGACGTTCTTTATAATAATAACTGGTATTGTTCCAGCATTAAATCTCCTGCAAGAATAGATTCTGAAAACCGGTACGTTAGAAAAACCGATCCAGAATCGTGGGCGCATGCTATCCATTTATTGAAAAAATGGGAAGATTGGTAGTAAAAATTTTCAGAGGATAATGAATAAGCCTAATATTAAAATTATTCACAATATAGTCAACATTAATTTGTTGGCTATATTTATTTTAATTTGAATTTGTGAATGTTGTGAACTTTTTTAATGTATAATTAAAATATGTTGGAAAAGAATCAAAATGAAAAATTGGATATAGAAACAAGAATAGCTATACCTAAAGAATGGAAAAAGCTTCGAGATTTTCGTTTAAATTTATTGGATGACGAAAGTGGTAATAGTTATGTTGCTACTTCTAGGCAAATTAGAGAAATAAAAAAAAGAACAGATGAGCAATGGAAAGATATTTTGTTTGGTAAAGATAAATTTTCCGTTATAGCTTTAAAGGATTCAGAAGTAGTAGGAATGGGGCGTGCAGAAAAATATAAAGGAATTTGGCATTTGTTTAATCTTGGAGTAAAAGATGAATTTAGAAGAGCAAGAATCGGTGCAAAATTAACGGCAATACGTCTAAATGAAATAAAGATACGCGGAGGAAAAGAGGTGTATATTTTTGTAAGTAAAAGAAACGTGCCATCTCTGAAAAATGCAGAATCTTTTGGTTTTAGAAGAGATAACACTTTTTGGGGTAGAGTAAGAAATAGAATGATTTTAGATGATGTAAACAATCCAATTACAACAAAAAGAATTGAAGAAGTTTTGAACGAAAAATAAAATTTAAATATAAAAATATGCAGGATAGAATTTTCTATTCAATTTGTTTTGGTTTCATAAGTGGAATATTTTTACGATCGCTAACCTTTGTTGATGTTTATTTGGTTGTTTTATTTGGAATAATTGCGCTTGTTTTGCTTTTCTTTTTTAAATTTATATCACCCCGTCACTCGCGAGCGACAGGGTCGAAAAATAAGTGGGGAATTATTTTGGGAATTTTTATTTTGTCTTTTTCTTTTGGAATATTTAGATTTCATTTAGCAGATGTTCCAGCACCACAAATTTTTGAATCTCAAGTGAATCAAAAAGTTATTCTTGTTGGAAAAATTGTAGACGAACCAAGTTTGTCAGAAAATAATCAAAAATTGGTTGTAGAAATAGTAGAAAAAGATAGTAAAAGTAAAATTTTATTGTCATCTAATTTAGATGAAGTTTATAAATATGGAGATGAAATAAAATTTGAAGGAAAATTAGAAAAACCAGATAATTTTATGACAGATCAAAATAAAGAATTTGATTATATAAATTATTTACGTAAAGACGGCATATTTTATTCTGAAAGGTATCCTAAAATTGAAATATTATCACACGAGAATGGGAATTTTATAAAAAGTGCGCTATTTTCTGTTAAAGAATTTTTTATAAATAAAATTAGTTTGGTAATACGTGAACCAGAATCTTTATTTATGAATGGATTGATTTTGGGGGAGAAGTCTTCTTTTGGTCAATCTTTAAGACAAAGTTTTGTGAATACTGGGACGATACACATAGTCGCACTTTCTGGATACAATGTGACTATCGTTGCTGAATGGATTATGAAAATTTTTGCTTTTTTACCTAAAAATCTAGGTATTTTTGCTGGAATTTTGGCTATTATTCTTTTTGTTTTAATGACAGGTGGGTCTTCGACGGCTATTCGTGCGGGCATAATGGCTACACTTGCACTAGCCGCTCGTCTTATAGGGAGGAATTATGATGTGACAAGGGCACTTATTTTAGCGGGTGTTTTTATGGTTTTGATAAATCCATTTATTCTTGTGTTTGATGTTTCGTTTCAACTTTCTTTTATCGCGACTGTCGCTGTGATTTATTTTTCTCCTAAATTAGAAAAACATTTTCTATGGGTCACAGATAAATTTGGCTTGAGAGATATTGTTTCTGTCACATGTGCTGCATATATTTTTGTTTTACCTTTTATTCTTTATAAAATGGGTAATCTTTCTCTGGTTGCTTTGCCTGCGAATACTTTGATTTTGCCATTTATTCCGTTCACAATGATTTTAGGATTTTTGACTGGTTTTATTGGTATTATTTCGTATGTATTTTCAGTTCCATTTGGATATATATCTTATTTGTTTTTGCATTATGAGCTTTCGATAATAAGTTTCTTTTCAAATATACCTTTTGCGTCACTTACGATACCTGATTTTCCACTTATTTTTACAATACTAATTTATGCCTATTTTATTTATAGACTTTTTGGAAGGAGTATAAAAAGTTTTTTTACTGAGCCTTTTTAAAATTTTCTTCTATAACTTCCCAGTTTAGATTTTCAAAAAAAGCTTCAATATATTTTTTCTTATCTGCCGGTGTGTAATCAAGGTAATAGGAATGTTCCCACATATCTAAAGCTAAAATCATTTCGCAACTATTGAGCTGGCCGAAATGTTGTTCATCCACCCAAGCGTTTAATAATCTATTTTCTTTTTTATCAAAATAAAGTATTGCCCAACCTATTCCTCTGGTCGTCGCTATTGCTTTTAATAGTTCTAACCACTTTTCAAAAGAGCTCCATTCTTTTATTATTGATTCTCTTAATTTACTTTCTTCAGGTAAAGCTTTAGACCCGCCAGAGAGGGAACTAAAGTAAATTTCATGGTTTCGCATACCATTGTATTCAAAACCAAATCTTTTTTGTAAACCACTCAAAATACCCATATTTTCTTCTGGTTTTTCAGATAATTCCTTTATTTTTTCTAAAACCAAGTTTGTGTGAGTGACATATCCAGTATAGAGTTTTAAATGCTCCTCTATGCTTTTAACTGAAATGCTCTTTAGTTCACTGATGTTAAATGTTTTTTGTATAAATGTTTGCATTTTTTTATTGTGTTAATTTTATAATAATAATGTGGAGATAATTTCGTGTTAATATTATAGCATGTTTGAAAATTGCAAAAAATACTTTTTGCTTTTCTTGGCTGTTTTGCTTTTGATAGCAAATATTTACCTTTTTTATTTTGATTGGCAAAGTTCTCAAAGAAAACTTACTTTTGCGATGCTTGACGTTGGACAGGGTGATGCTCTTTTTGTTGAATCCCCAACGGGCACACAAATATTGATAGATGGTGGCCCACCGAGAAAAATTTTAAGTCAACTTTCTCGTGTGATGTCTCCATTTGATAGAAGTATTGATGCATTCATTATTACCAATCCAGATGCAGATCATATTGGTGGATTTTTGGATGTGTTAAAGACTTATAAAGTTGATGAAGTGTTTGAACCAGGAACTTTAACGGATTCTAAAACATATCAATCATTAAAAGATCAAATGAAGAAAAATAATGTTAAAGATTTTTTAGCAAAAAGAGGAATGAGGCTTGATGTTGGAGGTGGGGCATTTATTGATATTTTATTTCCAGATAGAGATGTATCTTCTTGGGCGACCAATGATGGTTCTGTCGTTGCTCGGCTTTCTTATGGCGATACTTCTATTATGCTCACTGGAGACGCAACCGTAAAAACAGAAAATATAATTTTAGGAGAAAATTCTTCAGCAAAATTACATAGCACTATTTTAAAAGTGGGGCATCACGGCTCACGCACTTCTTCATCTTTTGATTTTGTAAAAACAGTTTCACCCACGTATGCACTTATCTCAGATGGTAAAGATAATAAGTATGGGCATCCACACAAAGAGACGTTGGATACTTTGACATCTTTGGGCGTGAAAATTTTTAGGACTGATATTTTAGGTACTATATTTATGAAATCTGATGGTATAAAACCTATATTTTCTTTTAAAAACTAAAAATAGCTGCTTTCTTGCGACTCGCATTCTAACCTGAATGTGGTCTACGAATCTAATATTGCGTATGTCGCAGAAAGCACTATTTTTAGTTTATTTGTTTCTGGGATATAATAGATTTATGCGAGATAAACAAGTAGAAAAATTAATAAAAGAAGAAGAAAAAAGGCAAAAAAGTGTTATTAATTTAATTGCTTCAGAAAACTATGTTTCAGAAGATATTTTGAAAGCTTTGGGCTCAAAATTAACAAATAAATATGCAGAAGGTTATCCAGGCAAAAGATATTATGGGGGGAATACTGTTATTGATAAGGTTGAAAATCTTTGCATAGAGCGTGCTTTAAAACTTTTTAAACTAAATAAAAATGATTGGCATGTAAATGTTCAGCTTCTTTCTGGTTCTCCTGCAAATTTTGCTTTATATTCTGCTCTGGTTCCAATTGGTGGAAAAATTATGGGAATGAAATTATCTTCAGGTGGACATTTAACCCATGGTCATCCAGCATCAATGACAGGGAAGTTGTGGAAGTCTATTCAATTTGAAGTTGATTCAAAAACAGAAGTAATTGATTATGAAAAATTAAAACAAATAGCAATTTCAGAAAAACCAAATATTATTGTTGCAGGTTTTACAGCTTATCCTAGATTTGTAGATTTTAAAAAATTTAGAGAAATTGCAGATGCTGTGGTTTATCCTGATGGCAAGAAGGGAGCACTTCTTCATATAGATATGTCTCATTTTGCAGGGCTTGTTGCAGGCGGAGTGTATCCATCACCATTTCCTTATGCAGATAGTGTGATGACTACTACACACAAAAGCCTTCGTGGCCCAAGGCAAGCTATTTTATTTGTAAAAAAAGACGATAGAGGTTTGGATAAGAAGTTAGATAAAATGATAATACCAGGACTTTTTGGTGGCCCACATGAAAACAACATTGCAGCTGTAGCTATTGCTCTTAAAGAAGCTAGTACTGGAGAATTTAAAAAATATGCAAAACAAGTAATGAAAAATGCAAAAATTTTAGCAAAAGAACTTCAAAAACTTGGCTGGCATATTATTTCAGGTGGCACAGATTCTCATTTAATTTTAATGGATACTTGGATGAATGGAGCAGGTATTTCTGGGAAAGAAGCGAGTGAAAAGCTTGAAAAAGCAGGAATTATTGTAAACATGAATGCTATCCCAGGAGATGTTCGTGGCGTGATGGATCCTTCTGGTATTCGTCTTGGTACTTGCGCAGAGACAACCCGTGGCAAAAAAGGAAAAGATATGATTTTAATTGCGAAAAAAATAGATAAAATTTTAAAAGCTAACAAATAATTTTATGTTAAAAAACAAAACAATTTTAATAACAGGTTCATCTTCTGGAATTGGTGCAGCTACAGCAAGACTTGCGAAAGAATATGGTGCGACGCCGATTCTTCATGGGAAAACAGACAGTGAAGATCTAAAAAATTTTGCTAAAGAATTAGGTTGTGAATATATTTTTTGTGATGTTGCAGATAAAGAAGCAGTAGATAAAGCTGTCCAAGATATTTTAGTGAAAGTAGGGAAAATAGATATTTTAGTGAATTCTGCTGGTATAGCAATTAGGAGTAAGTTTTTGGAATCAACAGATGAAGATTGGATTAACGTATTTAAAGTAAATGTTTTAGGTACAACTCATTTTTGTCAGGCAATCATTCCACAAATGCAGAAAAATAACTATGGGAGGATAGTTAATATTGCTTCTATAAGATCTTTTGCAAGTACGTCAGGTCGTCCTGTTTATTCTGCGTCAAAAGCAGCTGTGATGAATCTTACGGCTTCAATGGCTAAAGAATTTGCTCCAGTTATTGCTGTGAATGCTGTGGCTCCTGGTTTTACGGAAACTCCAATAGCTAAAGTGTGGGATGAAGAAGTTTGGAGACAATTGAAAACCTCGTTGTTGGGGAGAGTCGCTCAACCAAAAGAAATTGCAGAAGCAATTTTGTTTTTAGCTAGTGACAGAGCTAGTTTTATGACTGGTCAGACTGTGATTGTTGATGGTGGTTATTCAATTTCAGGAAAATAATCTATGAAAATATATTTTTCAGGATCAATAAAAGGAGGAAGAGAAGATAAAGAAATTTATTTTGAAATAATAAATATTTTAAAAAAATATGGTGAAATTTTGACTGAATATGTTGGAGACCAGAATCTCTCTTCTTATGGCCAAAAAAATTTTACAGATGAACAAATATATGAAAAAGATACACAATGGCTAAAAATAGCTGATGTAATTGTAGCGGAGGTGACGACTCCTAGTCTAGGTGTCGGTTATGAAATTGCTTTTGCAGAATCTTTAGGTAAAAAGATTCTTTGTTTATATAGAGAAAATGGAAGTAAAAGTCTTTCTAGTATGATAAAAGGAGATAAAAATTTAGACGTAAAAACATACAAAGAAGTTAAAGATTTAGAAATAGTATTTCAAGAATTTTTTAAATAAAAACTATTAAAATAAAGAATAATTCTCAATTTAAGTTTTTTTTGGTATAGTTGCTGTATGGCAAAAAGGGGTAAATTAATAGTTATAGATGGGACAGATGGGAGTGGAAAGTCTACCCAGATAGCTCTTTTAGTTAATCGTTTTAAAAAAGATGGATACAAAGTTAAAGTTGTTGATTTTCCGGAATACTATTCTAATTTTTTTGGTAAATTTATTGGTCATTGTTTAACTGAACAATACTATAATTTCGTAAGAGTACATCCAAAGATAGCTTCTGTACTTTATGCGGCGGATCGTTTCGAATCAAAAGAAAAAATAGAAATTTGGCTTAAAAAAGGATATATAGTCATTGCCGATAGATATGTTAGTGCGAATCAAATTCATCAAGGAGGAAAGATTTCTAATGTTAAAAAACGCCAAGCATTTATTAAGTGGCTTGATGAGATGGAATACAAAGTTTTTAAAATTCCAAGACCAGATGTTGTCTTTTATTTAAACTTATCGCTTCCTTTTATTTTGCAGTTAATAAAAGAACGTAATAAAGAAACAAAACGTTCTTATGTTGGCAAAAAGAAAGATATTGTAGAAGGAGATATTGAATATTTAACAAATTCACATAAAAGTGCTGTTTGGCTTGCAAAGACTCAACCCGAATTTGTGCAGATAGAATGTACAGCAAAAAGCGTTCTACGTACTAGAGAAGATATTCATGAAGAGGTTTATAAGAAAGTAAAAAAAATAATATGAAAATTCCAATCGTAAACGAAAAAGATGAGATTATATCTTATAAAGAAAGAGAAGAAACTACTCGTGATGATATAAGAAGAATTGTTGGGTTATATGTTTTTAATGAGAAAGGTGAAACCCTTATAGCAAAAAGACAAAAAACTAAAAAATTAGATCCAAATTTATGGGGTCCTTCGGTTGCTGGAACAGTTGATGAAGGTTTTGATTATGATAATACAGTTCTGAAAGAGGCGGAAGAAGAAATAGGTCTTAAGAATATTAAACCTATATTTTTTAAAAAATATTTTTATGAAACTCTTAATGCAAGAAGATTTAGTTCTGTGTATTATGTAACTGTTAATTCTATAGAGACAATATTTAAATTACAAGAAGATGAGGTTTCAGAAGTTAAGTGGATTAATCTAGAAGATTTGGGAAAATGGTTTAAAGATAAACCTGAACAATTTGTTCCATCTTTTCAAAATACGATTGATAATATTAAAGAAATTTATGAAAATAAAAATTAAAAAATTAAAAGAAAATGCAAAATTACCAAAGTATCATCATCCTGGAGATGTGGGTATGGATCTATATTCTATGGAAGAATATACCGTTAAACCAGGGGAAAGACACTACTTTTATCATGGTTTTGCTCTTGAATTTCCTGAAGGTTATGCGGCAATTGTCAAAGATAAATCGAGTATTTCAAAAGCGGGACTTCATTCGATGGGTGGTGTATTTGATGCTGGTTTTAGAGGAGAATATAATACTTTATTGGTAAATCTTTCTGATGAGTCTTATACTGTAGAGGTGGGAGATAAAGTAGCTCAGCTTGTTATTTTCCCAGTAGCTATTTCAGAACTGGAAGAAGTAGATGAATTAGGAAATTCAAGTAGAGGTTTAGGTGGTTTTGGTTCAACGGGTAGAAAATAAAATGGACATAAAAACAAAATTAGAAAATTTAATAAGAGAAGCACTTAGTAAACTTGATATAGAAGTTAAAGATATTTCTCTTGAACACCCAGCAGATTTAAAAATGGGGGATTTTTCAACAAATATCGCAATGTCTTTTGCAAAGAAAATGGGTGCTAATCCAAAGGAATTAGCAGAAAAAATCGCAGAAGTCCTTCGACAAGCTCAGGACGATTCGCTAGAGCGAATCGAAGCAAAAAACGGATTTATTAATTTTTATTTATCTCAAGATTTTTTTGTTAATTCTGTCAAAGAAATTTTAGAAAATAAAGATTTTGGGAAAAATAATATTTTTTCTGGTAAAAAAATAATGGTTGAATATACAGATCCAAACCCTTTTAAACCATTTCACATTGGACATTTGATGAGTAATGCCATAGGTGAATCTATTTCTCGTATAGTTGAATTTTCTGGCGCAAAAACAATTAGAGCAAATTACCAAGGTGATGTTGGCCCACACGTAGCGAAAGCAATTTTTGGTATGTTTAAGGCTGGTCCACCGGCAGATGAATCTGCTCCTGCTTCAGTTTTAGCTCAGTATATTGGTGAATGTTATTCAGATGGGAGTAACGCCTATGATACTGACGAAGAAGCAAAAAAAGAAATAAATGAGATAAATAAAAAAGTTTATGACAGAAGTGATGAAGGGGTTAATCAGGTTTATGACTGGGGAAGGAGAGTGACGCTTGAGGCGTTTGAAGAACTTTATAAAATGCTTGGCACAAATTTTAATTATTATTTCTTTGAAAGCATTGTTGCTCCTATTGGTTTAAAAATAGTAAATGAAAAACTTAAAGATAAAAAATCTGAAAATATCTTCGAAAAAAGTGATGGAGCAATAGTCTTTCATGCAGAAAAGTATGATCCGAAATTGCATACGAGAGTTTTCATAAATTCTCAAGGCCTACCAACTTATGAAACAAAAGAATTAGGACTTACAGAAATGAAGTTTGAAAAAGAAAAATTAGATATGTCAGTAGTTATAACAGCAAATGAGCAAGAAGAGTATATGAAAGTTGTAACTAAGGCCTTGGAGATAATGAATCCAGAAATTGCATCTAAAATGAAGCATATTGTTCATGGCATGATGCGCCTCGCTTCTGGAAAGATGTCTTCTAGAAAAGGTAATGTGATTACAGGAGAATCTTTACTTTTGGAATCTTGTGAACAAATTTTAGAAAAAATAAAAGATAGAGATTTAACAGAAGAAGAGAAAAAACAAATAAGTAATGATGTTGGAGTTTCTGCATTGAAATATTCTATTTTGAAACAAAACATTGGTGGAAATATTATTTATGATTTTGAAAAATCTATTTCATTTGAAGGAGATTCTGGTCCGTATCTACAATATTCATATGCTAGAGCAAGGTCTATTATAGAAAAAGCAAAAATAGAAAATATATTGCCTAGCTTTTTATTAAACAATGAAAATACTGACATGTTGCCACTAGGCGATATAGAGAAATTGTTATACAGATTTCCTGAAGTAGTATTTAGGAGCGCAGAAGAATTTGAGCCACACTATATTGCAAACTACTTGATAGACATTGCTCGTGCTTTTAATACTTATTATGGTAATACAAAAATAATTGATAAGGATGATTTAATGTCTCCCTACAAAATAGCTCTGACTTTAGCATTTTCTAATATAATGAAAAATGGATTATATTTACTTGGGATAAAAGCTCCAGAGAAAATGTAATTTATGACTCAAGATCAAGCCTTAAATATTTTAAAAACTGGTGCTAATGTTTTTTTGACTGGTGAACCAGGTTCAGGAAAAACATATGTTGTGAATGCTTATGTGAAATATTTGCGTACTTGTTTTGTGGAACCATCTATCACAGCGTCCACGGGTATTGCGGCTACACATATAGGAGGAATGACGATACATTCTTGGAGTGGAATAGGCATCAAAACAAAATTAGATAGATATGATTTAGATAAAATCGTGACTAGTGAATATATTTCTAAACGTATTCATAAGGCACGAGTTTTGATTATTGATGAGATTTCTATGCTTTCTCCGAATATGCTTGATATGGTGGACTTGGTTTGTCGCGAAATAAGACAAAACAGTGAAGCATTTGGTGGTTTGCAAGTTATTTTTGTTGGTGATTTTTTTCAATTGCCACCGATTGTCAAAAAAGATTATATAGAGAAGAAACAAAATAATCTTCTTTCAGATATTCAAAAAAATAATGGCATTTTCGCTTATGACAGTGGAGCTTGGGAGAGAGCTACTCCTGTGGTTTGTTATTTAACAGAACAACATAGACAGGATGATAAAAATTTTCTTTCTGTTCTTTCGGCAATACGTACCAATAATGTAAAAAAAGAACATTTGAAACATATCAATACTCGTCAGATCGACATAGAAGATATGCCAGAAGATGTCACGAAACTTTTTTCTCATAATATAAATGTTGATCAAGTAAATAATGCTGAACTTATGAAATTAGAAACGCAAGTTAAAACATTTATGATGTCTTCGGAGGGGAATGATGCGATAGTATCTGCACTTAAAAAAGGATGTTTGTCTCCAGAAAAATTGGAATTAAAAGTTGGAGCTATTGTTATGTGCACGAAAAATAATCAGAAAGAAAGATATGTGAATGGCACATTGGGGAATGTGATTGCATTTGAAGAATTTAGCGGCTTTCCAATTATTAAAACAAAAAATGGTAGAAATATAACGATTACACCTCTTGATTGGACTGTTGAAGAAAATGGTAAAATTCGTGCACAGATAACACAAGTGCCACTTCGTTTGGCGTGGGCTATTACAGTGCATAAAAGTCAGGGAATGAGTTTAGATGAAGCTGTCGTTGATTTGTCTCAAATATTTGAATTTGGTCAAGGTTATGTGGCACTCTCGAGAGTACGTAGACTTTCAGGACTTTATTTACTTGGGATAAATGAACATGCACTTAAAGTACACCCAGAAATTTTGAAAAAAGATATTGATTTTAGAAATATATCTGAAAATGCCGTAAAAGTTTTTGGTAAACTTTCTAAAAGTGAACTTAAAAAAATGCATAGTAATTTTATTGTTGCTTGTGGAGGAAAAACAAAAAAATAGATAGAAAATTTATGCTTTATAAAGCAAGGTTAAAGATGTAGAAAAAAAGCATTTTTTCTGTTAATATCTACTTATGGACGCTAATAAAGAAAATAAGTCAGAAACAGCTTTTAGAGAAGAGCGTATTTTAGAGTTTTGGAAAGAAAATAATGTTTTTGAAAAATCATTAGAAAAAGAAGCTCCAAAAGGGAATTATGTTTTTTATGATGGCCCTCCTTTTGCTACGGGTCTTCCACATTATGGTCATATTTTAGGAAGTGTCACCAAAGATGTTATTGGACGTTATCAAACGATGTCTGGTTTTTCTGTGCCACGACGTTGGGGTTGGGATTGTCATGGTTTACCAATAGAAAATATTGTTGAAAAAGATTTGAATATTTCTGGTAAGAAAGCCATTGAAGAAATGGGAATAGATAAATTTGTTGAATACGCTCGTAGTAAAGTTTTGACTTATGTTTCTGAATGGGAAAAGACGGTTAACCGTATTGGAAGATGGGTGGATTTTAATAATTCTTATAAAACAATGGATAACACTTTCATTGAGAGTGTTTGGTGGGCGCTTGGAGAATTAAACAAAAAGGAATTACTTTATGAAGGCGTGAGAGTACTCGCATATTGTCCTCGTTGTGAAACTCCGATTGCCAATTCTGAAATTGCGATGGATAACAGTTATAAAGATATCACTGATATTTCGGTGTATGTAAAATTTAAATTAAAACCAGGACAAAAGTTTGGGAAGAATGAAGATGGTGAATGCACAACGCGAGATAGTGCCTATGTTATTGCATGGACGACAACGCCGTGGACACTCCCAGGAAATACTGCATTGGCTGTAAGTAAAGATGTTTCATATAGTGCAGTGCGAATTGATGACAAAGAAGAACTTTTGTTTGTTGCCACAGAGTTGGTAAATAAAATTTTTAAAGATCATAAGATTGAAATAGTTCGTACTTTTATGGGTTCAGGTCTTATTGGGCTTTCTTATGAGCCAATATTTGATTATTACAAAAATATTGATATGCCAAATAAAGAAAATATTTGGAAAGTTTGGCATGCAGATTTTGTGACGACAGATGTGGGGACGGGGATAGTTCATGAAGCTCCTGCTTTTGGTGAAGATGATATGAATCTTGCTAAGGAACATAGCATTCCATTTATTCGACACGTTGAACCAAATGGTACTTTCTCAAAAGAAGTTTTAGATTTTGTTGGAATAAAAGTTAAACCAAAAGAAGATCATCAATCAACTGATGTTTTGATAATTAAATTTTTAGCAAAAAATGGAACTCTTTTTGCGAAAGAAAAAATAATTCACTCTTATCCACATTGTTATCGTTGTGAAACCCCACTTCTTTATTATGCTTTGCCTTCATGGTTTGTGAATATACAAAAAGTCAAAAAAGATTTGCTTAAGAATGCTGAGATAATGAATTGGATTCCAGCTCATTTGAAAGATGGACGTTTCAAAAATACAATGGAATCAGCTCCTGATTGGACTATTTCACGTAACCGTTATTGGGCAAGTCCTTTACCTATTTGGAAGTCAGACTCTAACGAGATTATGTTTGTGAATTCTATTGAAGATTTAAAGAAAAAAACAAAAAAATCTGGAAATAAATATTTTGTAATGCGACATGGTGGTGCTGAAAGTAATCTTAAAGATACTGTAAGTTCTAAAGTTGAAGACGTTGATCATTTAACAGAAGAGGGTAGGAAAGAAGTTTTGAAATCCGTTTTAGAGTTAAAAGACAAAAAAATTGATTTGATAATAGCTTCTGATTTCATGAGAACTAAGGAAACAGCAGAAATTGTTCAAAGAGAATTAGGACTTTCAAGTGATCAGCTAATTTTTGATAAAAGACTATGGGAATTATGTGCAGGAGTTTTTGATGGAAAAACTTGGCAAGAATATTCTGATTTTCGTAAAGGAAAAGACTGGTATTCTTATGTACCAGAAGATGGAGAATCTTGGAAGCAAATGAAAAGAAGAACAATAGAATTTTTGTATGAGATAGAAGAAAAATATAAAGGAAAGAATATTTTAATAGTTACACATGAAGGTCCAGCTAGATCATTTTTTGTAGGATCTCAAGGATTAAGTGATATTGAAACAATAAAAGTACTAGAAAGTGACGAACTTGGTTTTAAAAACGCTCAAGTTCGAAATATCGAATTTGTTCCACTTCCTCATAATGAGAATTATGAGCTTGATTTACATAGGCCTTATATAGATAAGATCGTGCTTGTAGATGAAAAAGGTAAAGAATATAAAAGAATACCAGAAGTGATTGATTGTTGGTTTGAATCTGGTTCAATGCCATTTGCTCAAGATCATTATCCATTTGAAAATTTAGACTGGAAAGATAAAAATTTTCCATCTGGTTTTGTCGCAGAGTATATTGCTCAGACAAGGACTTGGTTTTATTATACTCACGTTATTTCTTCTATATTATTTAATCAAGCACCATTTAAAAATGTTGTGACTACTGGGACTATCTTGGCAGAAGATGGTCAAAAAATGTCAAAATCAAAAAATAATTTTCCAGATCCTTGGATATTATTTAATAAATATGGAGTTGACGCACTTCGTTTCTATTTGATGTCTTGTCCGGTTATGAAAGGTGAAGATATTAATTTCTTAGAGAAAGCAGTTCAGGATATTTCAAATAAAATAATAAATAGATTGAATAATGTTTTAGCTTTCTATGAATTATATCGTGATAGAGAATTGGAAACTTTGGAATATGAAAAGTCAGATGATATTTTGGATCAATGGATTGTTTCTCGTTTGAATGAATTAATTACTGAAACGACAGATGGGATGGAAAAATATGATATGTCTTTAGCGACAAAACCTTTTGATTTATTTATTGGTGATCTTTCTACTTGGTATTTACGTAGATCACGTGACAGAATAAAAGATGGAGATAAAAACGCAAAACAAACTTTATATTTTGTATTAAAAACTCTCGCAAAATTGATGGCTCCATTTGCGCCATTTTCTGCTGAAGATATTTGGCTAAGATTAAAAAATGAAAAAGAAGTTGAAAGTGTTCATTTAGCAGAATGGCCCTTCGCTATCGCTCAGGACTTTCAGCCAGAAGTTTTAAAAAATATGGCAGAAATTAGAAAGATAGTTTCTCTTGGATTTGATGCTCGTCAAAAAGCTGGTATAAAAGTTCGTCAGCCTCTTTCTGTATTAAAATTTAAGATAGAAAATAAATTATCTGATGAATTACTTTCTTTAGTTAAAGATGAAGTCAATGTAAAAGAAGTAATTTTTGATAAAAACATTGAAGGAGAAATATTTTTAGACATAAACATTACCTCAGAATTGAAACAAGAGGGGGATTATCGAGAATTAGTAAGAGCTATTCAAGATATGCGTAAAAAAATGGGACTTACTCCAAGTGACGTGGTTTCTGTCACTATTGAAACGAATGATGAAGGTAAAAATTTGATCCAAAAATTTGAAAATGATTTAGTAAAAGTTATTCTTGCTTCAAAAATTGAATTCAAAACTAATGAAGGTGAAGAAATAAAAATTGACGAAATGGTATTCAAAACATCTATTCAAAAATGAATTTAGAAAATAAAAAACTTGTTTTGTTTGATTTTGATGGGGTGTTGGTAGACACCTTGTTGGTTTGTTATTCTATCAATGCTGAAATTCATGAAAACTTATCGTTAGAAGAATATAAAACATTCTTTTTAGGTAATATTTATAGTGCCATTAGAAAAGATGGAACACCTAAGATATCTTTACCTGAGTTTCCAGAGTTATATGAATTAAGAACAAGAGAAATAATAATTCCTGAGATACTGAAATCTATTTTAAAAGAATTATCTGACTCTTATATTTTGATAGTTATTTCATCTACCCATACTAAACAAATAAAAAAAATATTAGAAAGAGAAAATGTTTTAGAATGTTTTACTGATATTTTAGGTTCAGATGTTGAACGAAATAAAGTTATTAAAATAAATTCTGCTTTAGAAAAATATAATATTTCATCGAAGGATGTTGTATTTATCACAGACACTGTCGGTGATGTCAAAGAAGCGAGGGAATGTGGTGTAGAAGCTATAGCTGTGACATGGGGTTTTCATGACAAAGAGACATTGGAAAAAGTGAATCCAATTGCAATTGTTGATGACCCCAAAAATTTATTAAAGATAATTAATAAGGTATTAGAATAGGCTTATTTATTGGTGGGGATTATGTAGTTTATAAATTGAAGAATATAGTATAATTTAAATATGGAAGATTTTATAAAAGAAGCACGAAGGTTAGCATATTCTGAAGTAGAAAGGACAAATATGCCTGTGAAAGCTCATGTTGATTTATCTACAAAGATAGCAAAAAAATTAGCAAAAGAACTGGGGGCAAATATTGATATTGTTGAGGCTGGAACTTTGCTTATGGATTGTGTAATTGGACAAGCATTAAAAGAAAATAGGCAAAAGGATCATATTAAAATGTCACTTGATAGAGCAAATGAACTTTTGGTTAACTCTTCCTTGTCTGAGATAGAAAGAGAAAATATTCGTCATTGTATTTTGGAACATCATGGAGTTAATAAATTTTATTCTTTAGAATCCGAGATTTGTTGCAATGCAGATTGTTATAGGTTTATCTCAATTAAAGGCTTTTCTTTTGCTGTACGATATTTAAGAGATATGCCTTTTAGTGATCTAGTTGTATTGTTAAATGACAAAGCAAATGAAAAATGGAATGCTTTGAGCCTTGATATGGTTAAGAAAGAACTTGAACCACAATATAAAACAATTCTTGAGATATTAGAAGAGCTAAAAAAATAATTTTGTAAATTTATGAAAAAAGTATTTATAGTACATGGTTTTGGGGGGATGCCAAACGGAGGTTGGATTCCTTGGCTGATGCAAGAATTAGCTCAAAAAAGAGTGTCTGCTTGTGCATTATCTATGCCAGACTCGAAAGAACCTGTTGTCTCAAAATGGATAGAAGAAATTGCTCATGCTGTAAATAATTCTTTGGAAGATGAAATATATTTAGTAGGGCATAGTTTGGGTGTGCCAGCAATATTGAGGTATTTGGAATCTACCTCAATAGACAAAAAAATTTCTGGTGTTTTGTTAATGTCTGGTTTTATTAGTCCGCTAGAACCTGAAAATAAAGAAAGTAATTATCGTAAAATAGATTCTTTTGTTGTTCCTGAAATAGATTTTAATAAAATAAAAGATAAATCAGATAAATTTGTCGTATTTCATAGTATTGATGATCCTGCTGTCCCGTTTTCTCACGGAGAAAAGATTTCTATTGCATTAAATTGTGAGCTTGTAAAAACAGAAAAAGGTGGACATTTTTATATTTTATCTGAACCTATCTGTTATAAAATTCCAGAAGTCTTAAGCATAATGGAAAAAATTTTAAGCTAATGCATCATATTTATCACACAGAAGGCATAATATTGAGTAGTGCAAATTTTGGAGAAACAGGAAAATACTATTCTATCTTTACTCGTGACTTAGGTATGATATATGCTTCGGCACAAGGCGTACGAAAAATGTCTTCGAAACTTCGTTTTGTTTTGCAAGATTTTGCTTATGTAAAAATTGATTTTGTAAAAGGGAAAGATTTTTGGAGGATTACGAGTGCTTCAAAAACAAACAAACTTGAAAAATTGTCTAGATCAGAAGTTTTTGAAGTTTTTGTAAACATTTCTAAATTATTAAAACGCTTACTGGCGGGGGAAGACCCAAATAAAATTTTGTTTCTCGATTTATTAAATTGTTTATCAGTTTTGGAAGAAACAAAAAGCAAAGATGAATTGCGTAATATTGAGGCTATTATTGTTTTGCGTATCTTAAATAACTTAGGATATATAGGAGGTGATGAAGTATTAAAAGATTTTATTAAATCACCATTTGAGGAAGATTTGTTGTTTAGAGTCTCTAGTAGTAGGGATAAAATATTGTATCAAATCAATAAAGCACTTAAAGAAACTCATCTATAATTCGCATTTAAACTTTTGTAGGGATTTTAAAATACCATGTGTAATGGTATAATATAACAGATGTCGCCTTATGATAGAGATAAATTAAATAAACTGGAGGATTTAAAAAGTAAGCTTTTTAATAAAAATTATGAACCGAAAATTGAGCATCGTGACATATTTCCTCATTTTCAGAAAATGGATGTGGTAGATACTTGGGCAGAGAAAGAAAATTCTGGTCCAGACTTTAGAGAAAAGTTTTTTATGAAAACGTCTATGTTTAAGAAATTTTTTATATTTTCAATAGTTTTTTTTGTTTTAGCTTTAGGTTATGCAGCCTATATGTTTTTTGGTAATAGTAATAGTGTTTCTAATGACAATATTGATATTGCAGTTTTGAGTAATGCTTTCACTTCGGGGGGGGAAGAATATCCACTTTTGCTTGAAATAACCAATAAAAATAGTTCACCACTTGAACTCGTAGATCTCGTCATAGAGTATCCAAAAAGCTCCGAGAGCACTTTAACAAGTGATAATGAACATTTGCGTGTATCTCTCGGTACGATACCTGCTGGTGGAGTAAAAAATGAAAATGTTAAATTTGTTTTGTATGGTGAACAAGGAAGCACTCGTCCGATAAAAATTTCTCTTGAATACAGAGTTGAAGGTTCAAATGCTATCTTTATTAAAGACAAAACCTATGAAGTTTCTATTAGTTCTACCCCGATAAATCTTTCTGTAGATGCTCCCAATGAAGCAAGTGCAAATCAAGACATAAATCTAAATGTTAAGGCTACATTAAATTCTACTAAACCAGTTTCTAATATGTTGTTAAAAATGGATTATCCTATTGGTTTCCAGTTTACTAGTGCTACACCAGCTCCTTCAATAGGAAATAATGTTTGGTATTTGGGAGACTTAGCTCCTGGAGCCGAACATAGCATAGCTATAGTCGGTAGGATGATAGATGTTTTTGATGGAGAAGAAAAGGTATTTCGTGCTTGGAGTGGTTCCCAATCTACAGAAGATAAATCTCAAATAGGTGTTGTGTTTAATTCTTTAGAGCATCCAGTGATGATTAAAAAATCTTCAATTGATGCAAAGCTTGTAATAAATGGTGTCACAAATAGTGAATACGCCGTAGATACAAAAACTCCGATTCAGGGTTTGATACATTGGACGAACAATTTAGAAACAAAAATAAATAATTTAAAAATTACAGCAAAAATTTCTGGTAATGCCGTAAATCGTAAAACAATAACAGCAGGTGATGGTTTTTACGATTCTTCACAAGATACAATAACTTGGGATAAAAATTCACAAGATAAATTTGCAGAGGTAAATCCAAATGATTCTGGTGATGTATCTTTTTCATTTTCTCCGACAGCCCTATTCTCAGCTTCGGGCGGACTTGTCTCTTCTCCGACAGCTAATATAGACATCTCTATCACAGGAGAACAAGCACAGGGTGGTGGGGTTGTCACAGAGCTTGGAAATAAACAATCAAGGGTAATAAAAATAATTTCAGATGTTGGACTTTCCAACAAAGCACTTTATTATTCTGGTTATTTTAAAAATAGTGGACCAATACCTCCTAAGGTAGGACAAAAAACTACATACACTATTGTATGGTCTCTTTCTAATACAGCTAATAATATTTCAAAAGCTCAAGTGCATTCAGTGTTGCCATCTTGGGTGCGTTTTGTTGGTCCAATATCTCCAGCCACAGAAGATTTAGTTTACAATCCTTCAACAAAAGAAATAGTCTGGAATATAGGGGGAATTCCAAGTGGCACAGGTATTACCGGATCGGGAAGAGATGTATCTTTCCAAATTGAGCTCACTCCTTCACTTTCTCAAGTTGGCTTAACTCCGACAATTATAAATGATGCGACTTTGACCGGACACGATGATTTTGCTAATGTAGATATACGAGTTAATAAGTCTTCACTCAACACTAGACTTTTGAATGATGCTAGTTTCCCTTCAGATGGTAGTGATGTAGTAGAATAAGTTATAAAGTAATATGGAAAAAGAAAATAACAATTTAATGGAGAAAATAGTTTCACTTTGCAAGAGAAGAGGATTTATTTTTCCTGGCTCGGAAATTTATGGGGGTTTAGCAGGTACGTATGATTGGGGACATTTTGGAGTAGCTTTGAAGAATAATATAAAACAATATTGGTGGAAAAAATTTGTAGATAGTAGACGTGATATGTATGGCATAGATGCAGCAATATTGATGCGTCAAGAAGTTTGGCAAGCATCAGGACATGTGGCTGGTTTTGCTGATCCAATGATTGAATGTGAAAAATGCAAAGAAAAATATCGCACAGATCAGATTGTAGATAAAAATAAATGTGAAAAATGTGGTGGAAAATTAATTGAAGAAAAAATGTTCAATATGATGTTTCAAACGAAAGTCGGAGCGTCAGATGATTCAAGTGCTATCTCATATTTACGTCCAGAGACAGCTCAAGGTATGTTTGTTAATTTCAAAAATACAGTGGATGCTTTTCATCCTAAACTTCCTTTTGGTATGGCTCAGATAGGTAAGGCTTTTAGAAACGAGATAACTCCCCGTGATTTTATTTTTCGTGTTCGTGAATTTGAGCAGATGGAAATAGAATATTTTACCAGAGAAGAAGATTGGGAAAAATATTTTGAATATTGGAAAGGTGAAATGCTTTCTTGGATGGAAGAGGTTGGTATCGATATGAATAAAGTTCATGAACTTGAAGTATTAGCTGAAGATCGTGCACATTATTCCAAAAGAACAGTAGATTTTGAATTTGATTATCCATTTGGCAAGAAAGAACTTTTTGGTCTCGCATATAGGACTGATTTTGACTTAGCAAATCATAAACTTGATTATATCGACGAAGAAAAAAGTGAAAAAATAACTCCGCATGTCATTGAACCAACCTTTGGTGTTGACCGTGCAGTGCTTGCAATATTGTTGTCTTCTTATTTTGAAGACCCCGAAGGAAAGCAAGAAGCTTCCAACGGGGCAGGAGAAAAAGAAGGAAGGGTATATCTTAAGTTCAAACCCAGTATTGCTCCAGTTATTTGTGCTGTTTCGCCTTTATTGAAGAATAAACCAGAATTAGTTGAATATGCTAATACTAAAGTTTTTGCATCTCTTAAAGCAGAATTTGGGCGTGTAATGTGGGATGACAATGGTAATATAGGTAAACGTTATCGTCGTCAGGATGAGATAGGCACACCATTTTGTATTGTTGTTGATTTTGATACTCTTACAGATGATACAGTGACTGTGCGGGATCGTGATACAGGTGAACAAGAGAGGATAAAAGTTTCAGATTTGAAAAACTACATAAAAGAAAAGATAAATTAATGAAATTCACAAAGAAAGTTTTAAATAATGGTTTGCGAGTGATAACAGTGCCGATGAAGGATAACCCCACGGCAACTGTTTTAGTGTTGGTAGAAGCTGGTTCTAAATATGAGACAAAAGAAATAAATGGTTTATCTCATTTTTTGGAGCATATGTGTTTTAAGGGTACAGTGAAAAGGCCAAAAGCGATAGATATTTCAAAAGAGTTAGATGCTCTTGGCTCACAATATAATGCTTTTACATCTCAAGAATACACAGGATATTACGCCAAATCAGATGCAAAGCATTTTAGTAAAATTTTTGATATCGTTTCAGATATTTATTTGAACTCCACTTTCCCAGAAGCCGAAATGCAAAAAGAAAAAGGTGTGATTATTGAAGAAATAAATATGTACGAAGATCTTCCAAACAGACATGTTCAAGATTTAATGATGGAGCTTCTGTATGGTGATCAACCAGCAGGGTGGAATATAGCTGGTCCAAAGAAAAATATTTTAAACATGAAGCGTGATAATTTTGTAGAATATAAGAAAAATCATTATCTTCCAGAAGCCACAGTGATAATAGTTGCAGGGCAAGTAAAAGAGAGTGATGTTTTAAAAGAAGTAAATAGGGTTTTTAATAAAATTCCAAGTGGTAAAAAAGCATCTAAATTAAAAGTAAAAGAAATACAAAAAAAGCCAGAAGTTTTAGTAAAATATAAAAAAACAGACCAAACGCATTTTGTTTTGGGTGTTCGAAGCTTTGATTTGTTTAATAAAAAAAATACTGTGCTTGCTGTCTTGGGTGGAGTTTTGGGTGGAGGAATGAGTTCAAGACTTTTCCAAAAATTACGTGAAGAAATGGGTGTAGGATATTACGTTCGTGCTTATAACGATGCTTATACAGATCATGGATTTTTCCAGATTTCTGCAGGAGTAGATAATAAAAGAATTTATGAAGTAATTGAAGCGGTTTTAGAAGAATGTAAAAAATTAAAAAATGAAAAAGTTAGTCTCGAGGAATTAAATAAAGTTAAAGAATGCTTGATAGGAAACATGAAGCTTTCCTTAGAATCCAGTGACGATATTGCAAATTTTTATGGAGGACAGGAACTTTTGAAAAAAGAAATGAAAAGTTCAGAAGAAAAAGCAGAAGAAATACGAAAAATTACAGCAACTCAAATTAAAACATTAGCGAATGAGATATTTGCTAATGAAAAACTCAACTTAGCACTCATTGGGCCTTTTAAAGATAAAGCAAAATTCTCAAAAATACTAGGATTTTAATTATTTCAAAAGTTAGGTAATTGTGTTATTATAACTTTATGTCTGAAAAGAATAACATAAATTCTATTTCAATATCTACCGGTACAATAATCCGATTCTTTTTGGTTGCACTTGGTTTATATTTGATTTGGTTTTTGAGGAGCATTTTCTTGGTTCTTTTGACTGCTATTATTATCGCTTCTTTTGTTGAATCAGCCTTACCTTATTTCAAAAAAATAAAGATAAATAGAGTCTTGGGAGTGGTTATTTTATACGTATTTTCTATTCTTTTTTTAGCTTTGTTTTTTTACCTTTTTGCTCCACTTCTTATAACAGAAGTTTATAATCTTTCTAATTTCTTATCTTCTTATATTCCAGATTCCACGATTTTAAATTATTTTAGAAATGATGCATTTTCTGGTGCTAAAGACATTGTTAATAATCTTTCTCACAGTCTTTCTCTTACAACACTTATTTCTACTTCAAATGCTTTTGTCACAAACTTGTCTGGAGGATTTTTCCAAGTACTTTCTGTGGCCTTTGGTAGCATATTCAATGTTGTACTTATTGTTCTTATTTCCTTTTATCTTTCAATAGAAGAAAATGGTATAGAAAAGTTTTTGAGAATTATTTTACCGATAGAGCATGAAGAATATGCTGTAGATTTATGGAAACGTTCCCGTAGAAAGATTGCATTGTGGATGAAAGGGCAAATGTTGCTCGGTGTTCTCATCGCTATTTTGACTTACTTAATGCTTTCTTTGATAGGCATTGAATATGCTCTTCTTTTGGCTATTATTGCAGGAATAATGGAGCTCATACCTTATGGTATTTTGGTTGCACTTATCCCAGCTGTATATTTTTCTTATCTTTCAGGGGGGCTTTCAAGTGCTTTAGTTGTAACTGGTGCTTATACGATACTTCACCAATTTGAAGTTTTCTTGTTTTCTCCTTTAGTTATAAAAAATGTAGTAGGTCTTTCTCCACTTGTTGTTATTATTGCGGCATTAGTTGGTTTTGAACTTGGTGGCTTCTGGGGTTTAGTACTTGCCATTCCTGTGGCTGTATTTGTTATGGAATTACTTGGTGATATTGAAAAACATAAAACTTTTAATAGAACAACAAATGACGAAACAAAATAGTTTTTACATCACTACGACATTACCTTATGTAAATGCTCCTCTCCACATGGGGCATGCTCTTGAACTTGTGCGTGCAGATACTATTGCTCGTTATAAAAAACTTATTGGTTGTGATGTGTATTTTAATACAGGCACAGACGAGCATGGAATAAAAATATACGAGAAAGCTAAAGAGAAAAATTTAGAGGTTAAAGATTTTGTTGATCAAGGTTTTGAAACTTTTAAAGAGCAGTTGAAAATGTTTGGAGTGAGTGAAGATATTCATTTTATTCGCACTACAGATGAACATCATGAGAAATCAGCACAAGAATTTTGGAAAAGAGTTTCTGAAAATGGCTATATTTATAAAAAAAATTATGAAGCCAAGTATTGTGTTGGATGTGAAAGTGAAAAAACTGATTCTGAATTAGAAAATAATGAATGTAAAGAACATCCAGGTGTAAAAATTTCAATAATTAAAGAAGAAAATTATTTTTTCAAATATTCTGCGTTTCAGGAAAAACTCTTAGACTTCTATGAAAAAAATCCAAATTTTATTGTTCCAGATTTTCGTTTCAATGAAATAAAAAGTTTCGTGAATAATGGTTTACAAGATTTTTCTATTTCAAGATTAAAATCCAAAATGCCATGGGGAATAGAGGTGCCAGGGGATTCTGAGCACGTAATGTATGTTTGGTTTGATGCATTAGTAAACTATATTTCCACACTTGGTTGGCCTGAAAATATTGAACAATTTGAGAAATATTGGATAAATGGAACACCCACACAATATTGTGGTAAAGATAATACCCGTTTTCAAGGTGCTATGTGGCAGGCTATGCTTATGGCAGCTTTTGGAGACGATAAACATTGTTCTAGTCAGATAGTTGTAGATGGTTTTATTACAGGTGAAAATGGTGTCAGAATGTCTAAAACTATAGGAAATGTCGTTGATCCTAGGGATGTAGTAAATGAATATGGCACAGATGCTCTCAGATATTTTTTGTTGAGAGAAATAAGTAGTTTTGAGGATAGTCCATTTACTATAGAGCGTTTCAAAGATGCTTACAATTCTGGGCTTGCAAATGGATTGGGGAATTTAGTTTCAAGAACTATGCAGATGGTAGTTTCATATGGTATTGATATATCTCTTGTGGATGAGAAAAGTTTTATTTTTAATCATGATTATTCGTTCTCTTCACTTGAAAATTTCAAAATAAAAGATGCAATGGACTATATTTGGGATTGTATTTCTACTACTAATTTAATGATTCAAAATAAAGAACCTTATAAAAAAATAAAAATAAATCCAGATGAAGCAAAGAAAGATATAGTACAGATTGTACAACAGTTGTTTGACATTGCTTTTATGTTAGAACCGATGTTACCTAATGTTTCAGAGCAAATTATTTTGTTATTGAAAGAAAATAAAAAGCCAGAACAGCCACTATTTTTACGTAAAGAATAATATGCCAAAATACATAGATATACATTCACATATAAATTTTAAGGTATTTAATGAAGACAGAGATGAAGTAATAAAAAGAGCACTTGATAATGATACTTGGCTTATAAATGTCGGAACTCAAGTAGATACTTCTAGAAAGGCTATTGAACTTGCTCATAAATATGAAAAAGGTGTTTATGCTATTGTTGGTTTGCATCCAATACATACGGACGCATCTTTCCACGACGAAGAAGAACTGGGTGAAGAGGGACAAGAATTCACTTCACGTGGAGAAATTTTTGATAAAGAAGTTTATAGAGAGTTTTTGAAAGATCCTAAAGTGGTTGCGATAGGAGAGTGTGGTTTAGATTATTATCATTTAGACTTAGAATCAATTGAGAAACAAAAAAAAGCATTTGTTGAGCAAATTGAACTTGCGAATGAAGTAGGTAAACCATTAATGCTTCATATACGTAACAATCCACAAGATAAGACACACAATGCGTATTTTGATACTTGTGAATTATTAAAAAAGTTTCCTAAAGTTAAAGGAGTTTCGCATTTTTTTGCTGGTAGTGTAGAAGATATGAAAAGATTTGTTAATCAGGGTATCTATGTTTCTTTTGCAGGCCCTGTCACTTATAAACCAAAACCAGAAATTTGCGATTATCATAAAGTAATTTTAGAGACTCCACTTGATATGATTTTGACTGATACAGATTCACCATATGTGGCCCCAGCTCCGTATCGTGGGAAACGTAATGAACCTTTATATGTTAAAGAAATTGTTAAAAAAATAGCTGAAATAAAAGGTTTGCCGGAAGAGGAAGTTGCAAAAGCTATAATAAATAACGCAAAAAAGCTTTTTGACATTTCTTAATAATATTGCTAATATATGAATATCTCATTTGAGCTGGCACTGAATCCAGCTCACAAGCCCTTTTAAAGGGTAAAGGTCCGTAGTGAGATTTATTAAAAATAATTATAGTTAGATAAATGGATAATACTAATGAAAATATAGAAACAAATTCTCGTATATACGAGGTTGGTTATCTTTTGGTTCCTACTCTTTCCGAAGAGAATGTACCAGGTGTTTATAGTGGTTTAAAAGATCTTGTCGTTGGTTTTGGTGGAGAAATAATTTCAGACGAAATGCCTAAAATGATCCCCATTGCTTATTCAATGCTCAAGGTTGTTCAAAATGTACGAAATAAATTTAATACAGCATATTTTGGTTGGATTAAATTTGAAATAAGTGCAGATAAAATTTCAGAAATTAAAAAGAAATTGGATTTAGATCCAAATGTCATTAGATTTTTGATTTTGAAGACAGTAAGAGAAAATACTATTGCTGCCAAAAGATTTGTTCATAAAGATTCTAGAAGAAAAGCTCCAACTGTTAAAAAAGAAGGAGAAAATGAAACTGTCCTTCCTATAGATAAGGAAGAGATAGATAAAGAGATAGATGCTATGGTCTCAGCATAATATTATTATTAATAATAAATAATTTAAAATTATGTATTTAAACAAAGCAATTGTAATAGGAAATTTAACTCGCGATCCAGAACTTCGCTCATTACCTTCAGGGATAAAAGTTTGTACTTTTTCTTTAGCTACCAATCGTGTCTGGAAAGATAAAAATAACGCTCGTCAAGAATCTACTGACTATCACAATGTTGTAGTCTTTGGAAGACAAGCAGAGACGGTTGCTCAGTATATGAAGAAGGGAAGCTCAATATTGGTTGAAGGTAGAATGCAGACAAGAAGTTGGGATGATAAAACAAGTGGAGAAAAGAAATATCGTACAGAAATAGTTGCAGATCGTACTCAATTTGGTCCTAAGGGAGGAGCTCCTAGTTCTGGCACACAAAATGCAGAATCTGGAAAGTCAGCTGGTCCAAAAGGTCAAGAACAAGAACTTGATACTATAGAATATCCAGAAGAAGATATTAATCCAGAAGATATTCCTTTCTAAAAATTATAAATTAATTAAGAAAATATGAAACAAGATTATTTTTCAGCAAACAATATAAAATATATAGACTACAAGGATATTGAAATCTTAAAGAAGTTTCTAAACCCAAATGGTAAAATAATGAATCACAAGCGTACTGGCGTGACAGCAAAGAATCAACGTCAGCTTGCTGGTGCTATAAAAAATGCAAGATTCTTAGGCTTACTTCCTTTTGTAGCTAAATAAAATATAAACTAAAAAAGCCCCCAATTGGGGGCTTTTTAATTAGATTAGTTAAACTCTTTCTACATAATCACCAGTTTCTGTGTTTACACGGATTATATCTCCTTCTTCTATAAACATTGGTGTGCTTAATGTTGATCCATTTTCTAAAGTAATAATTTTATTACCACTTTTAGAAGTATCTCCACGGACAGCAGGTGGGGCCTCTTTTACTTTAAATTCCATTTTTATAGGTAGAGTTATTTTTATTATTTTTTCTTCGTCATCATCATCCCATACTAGAGCTGTGACATTTCCATTTTCTTTGAAAAATTTTCCAGCATCACCTATTAAGGAAGAGTCTAATTTAAATCGATTTTTAGGGTCATCTGGATTGCAGAACCAATATTCACCCTTGTTATGATAAAGGAATTTTATATCTTTTTTCTCTATATCTGCTTCTAGGGCAGAGTCAGAGACGTGAAAAGTAGCAGAAATTGTCTTTCCAGATATTAAACTTCGTAATTTAACTTGGTTTTGAGGCTTTCTTTGTTGTGTTCTTGCGACATGAGAATCTACCACTTCACAAGGTTCATCAGCATAAATTATTATTTTCTTCTCTCTAATTTCATTGTATTGAAGTTGTGACATAAACAATATATTAACAGATTAATTTATAAAATCAAATTTTTTACCAAAACCAAAGAAACAACTCCAGAAACAATATTTTTGTCGGTACGGATTTTTTGAAGCTTAAAAAATCCTGAAATTGGCTCGCCGTCGCTCGCCAAACCCCTTAAAAATATTTTTCTGGAGTTATTTTTTATTCTTCTGCAAACTTTTTACGAATTTCTTTTAAGATTTGATCTGCTATTTTGTGGTTTTCTTTTAAGAAAGTTCTTGTGGAATCATAACCCACACCTAATTTTACTTTTTCAGCTTTTTCTCCACTTGGCATATAGAAATATGAATTACCAGTTTTTTCTACTATTTTAAATTTCTCTCCTAATGCAATAATTTCACCTTCTTTGGAAATACCTTCATTATAAATAATATCAAACTCTGTTTGTTTAAATGGCGCAGCAACTTTGTTTTTTACTACCTTCACACGAGTACGACTTCCGACGATATCTTCTCCTTTTTTAATTTGTGCAATTTTTCTGATATCAAGTCTTACAGAAGTGTAAAATTTTAATGCTTTACCTCCTGGAGTAGTTTCAGGATTGCCAAACATAACTCCGATTTGCATTCTTATTTGGTTTATAAAAATAACTACAGTTTTAGATCTAGCTACAATGGCTGTGAGTTTGCGAAGTGCTTGAGACATAAGTCTTGCTTGTTTACCTATATGATAAGCACCCATATCTCCCTCTATTTCATCCTTTGGTGTTAGTGCAGCGACAGAGTCTACGACAATGACATCAATTTTTCCTGTTCGTACTAGACTCTCAACTATCTCGAGTGCTTGTTCTCCTGTATCTGGTTGAGAGATAAGCAAGTCATCTATATTTACTCCAAGTTTTTTTGTATAATCTGGGTCCATTGCATGTTCAGCATCTATATATGCACAGATTCCTCCGAGTTTTTGTGCTTCAGCACATATATGCAACGATAGGGTAGTCTTGCCTGAAGATTCTGGTCCAAATATTTCAATTATTCTTCCACGTGGTATTCCTCCGACACCGAGAGCCATATCAAGACCCAAAGAACCTGTAGGTATAGTATTTATATCTACTTTTGGTGAATCACCAAGTTTCATAATTGAGCCTTCTCCAAATTTTGCTTGTATTGCTTTTAATGTATCATCAAGCATTGATACACCTACTGACTTATCTTCTTTTTTTTCTTTTTTCTTTACCATAAATTTTTTTGAATTATAAAACTTGTTGCAGGTGTAATTTTTGAGAGATATTGCGCAGGCTGTCGAGCCGAGCATAGCAAATTTTCAGTAGAAAATTATGCGTGTCTATCAAAAACTATACCAAAAAAAAGTTTTGTAATTCTGATATTATTAATATATTAACTTATAAATTTTTTCATCATTATTGCCAAATTTGTCTTTGGCTTTGATGCTAATGACATTATAACCTAAAGAAAGGATAATTGTCTCGTCAAAATTTCCCCTCTGGTCTATTGATATAGGACGGTCATTTAAGGTTAAATTTACTGCATTTTTTGCATTTCCTGTTATTTCTAGAATATTGTTTGTGACCTTACTTCCATCCACAATGTTTACGTTTTTTATTTTCACACCAAAGATTAAAGCTTCAGATCTAAAGAAAGCGTAAATGACAATGAAAAGCAAAAAAATTGAAATTCCAACTATTTTTACCAATTTTTTTGCATCTGTATTCATTGTGTTTATTTTTGCGGGGTTTACTTTTTTGAGCTGGTCTGGTTGAGCCCTTAGGACTTAATGAGGGCGACCCGAGGACCCGAAAAAAAGTAAACCCCGCAGGAAATTTCATTACATTACATTTTCTCCATTTTCATCATGTGAAATTTTTTCTAAAACTTCTCTTGGTTTAGCACCATCACCAGCACTTATTACTCCACGTTCTTCCAATTTATCCATAAGTCGTGCGGCACGAGCATATCCTAGTTTTAATTTTCTTTGCAGATATGAGGTAGATGCCTTTCCAGCTTCTATCACACATTGTCTAGCTTCTTCATACATTTCATCTTCATCCTCGTCTTCATCTGCAAGGCTACTTTCAAAAATACTTTTATCAGCTGATATAGAACCCGTAGTCAAAGATATTTCATCGGTTATTTCATCTTTGTAAGTGTCGACTAAATATTTTACAACTTTTTTGACTTCTGTTTCTGAAATAAATGCACTTTGTAAACGTTCAGGTTGAGCTTCACCAGAAGAATAGAGCATATCTCCAGCACCTAGTAGTTTTTCTGCTCCACCGGCATCTAAAATAGTACGGGAGTCTATTTGTGAAGAAACCTTTAAGGCTACACGGGCAGGGATGTTTGCTTTAATGAGTCCAGTAATGACATTTACTTCTGGACGTTGGGTGGAAAGTATCAAATGTATGCCGACAGCTCTAGACATTTGTGCGAGTCGTACGATGGCTGACTCTAATTCTCTTGGATAAGCAGTCATAATATCTGCCAATTCGTCTATTATTATCACTATGTATGGCAAACGATCTGCATCTACTTCTGTTTGAGTGCCATCAGCACCTATTTTCATCTTCTTTGGGTTTTTGCCAAATATATTTGTGTGATAAGACTCAATATCTCTTACAGATTCTGCTTCTAATATATCGTAACGGCGATCCATTTCTTTTGCTGCCCATTTCAAAGCGAGTATTGTTTTCTTTGCTTCAGTTATGACTGGGGTAAGTAAATGTGGAATGTTGTTGTAGAGTGTCAGCTCTACACGTTTTGGATCTATTAATATTAGTTTCAAATCATCTGGCCCATTTCTGTAGAGCAGGGAAGCTATTATAGAGTGTATTGTCACAGATTTTCCAGAACCAGTCGTTCCTGCTACTAATGCATGTGGCATTTTTGCTAAGTTTCCAAAAACAGCCTTTCCAGATATTCCACGACCGAGTGCTATTGTGAGAGGTTTTTGAGAATTTTGGAATTTAGCATCTGAAAGTAATGTAGCGAGTCCAACAATAGATTTTGATTTGTTTGGTATTTCTATACCTACGAGTGATTTGCCTGGTATAGGTGCTTCTATACGTATTGGATGTGCTGCCAAAGAAAGTGCGAGGTCATTTTGTAAACCTACGATGCGTGAGAGTTTTACTCCTTCAGCTGGTTTTAATGCATAACGTGTGACAGTTGGTCCGACGGTTATTTCATCCATCTCTACTTCAATACCGAAGTTTGCAAGTGTGCGTTTAATAATATTTGCATTTGCTTTTATATCTCCTGTATTTGGTTTTCCTTTATCTTCTTCAAGTAATGAAAGTGGGGGAGGGACATAGGTAGAGATCAGTCCACTTTTTCTTTTTTTGATAGGTATATCTTCCTCTTCTTCATTGGTTGCTTGTCCTGAGCTTGTCGAAGGATTTTTATTTACCATGCCGAGGACTTTTTTAACTTTTTCTGCAGAGGAACTTTTTTCTTCCTCTTCTGTAATAGATTTTTGTACTTCTTTTATTTCATTTTCATTTAAAGTGTTTTTAGTGTTTTCTATTTGTATTTTTTTACCAGTAAAGAAACTCCAAATTTTAACAAAAAATGGAGCTAGGTTTGGCTTCGCGTCAAACATTATTATTATTGAGATTATTAAAATTGCTCCGAGGAAAATTATACTTGCATAAACATCAAAAAGAGATACGAGTGGCTTAGATAAAATTTTCCCTAGTAGCCCCCCAGAATGGTTGAGTGATGCGACGTCTACCATGCCAAGTCCTGATAGTAAAAACATTGTTGCACTTATTGCACGTGTCCATCCTAAGTTTGGAGTTTCTGATTTTATAAAAGAAGATCCAAGCAGTAAAAAAAGAATTGGAAGTAATATATACCCGACACCGAGCATATAGTCTAAAAATTCATAAATATTTCTTCCAGCCATACCTCCCATATCAAACATCGACATCAAAAGAAAGATAGTTAGAACAAAAAAAAGAACTGCCCATATTCCGTGTTTCGTTTCAGTTTTCAAACCAGTTGCGAAAGATAAATTTTTACCAAAAGTTTCTTTATTATTTTTTTGTTTTTTCTGTTTTTCTTTTTTTGCCATACTGCTATTTTATCACAAAACGTGGATCTAAAAAAGAAAGGAAATAATTTCTTCCTTTGCGTAATGTTATGTTTTACGAGCTGGTCTGGTTGAGCTCGCTCTTTTAAAAAATTTTGTGCGAGCGACCCGAGGACCCGAGTAAAATATAAGATTATGCAAAAATATTTCCGCAAGGTTATTAAAAAAAATAGTCCGAATATTTTTTTACTAAAAAATTTCTCAAGACTCGCGCCGTCGCGCTCCGTAGCCTATTTTTTTCAACAACCTTGCGGAAAAAATGTCCTTAATGATTTCCTTTAAAGGACTTGCAAAAAGTGTAGGTGTGTATATAATGGACAACATGTTAGGGGAAAATAAAAACATAAAAGACACCCCACAAAGCTCTCAAAAAGACACTTCTGCCATGTCTGCAAATCTTAGTAATGGCAGCCCAAGTGTTTCTCTCTCCACTATCTCACATTGGCATAATTTCTCTGGTTCTTATAAAAAGACAGACAAGCTCGTCACTGCACTTTACATGGTCACAGACACTATGGAAAAAGAAGAACCAATGCGCCTAAAGTTAAGGACATTAGGAACAGAAATTCTATCGGACATACACAATATATCAAAGACTATCCCTGATCTAGGAAGGATAGAACAAGTGTTGTCCTTTTTAAATATTGCTTACGATCTACATATGATTTCTGAAATGAACCACAGTATTTTAAAGAAAGAGTTTTTAGAGTTAAGAAAATCTATTAATGAATTTAAAGCACATAAAAACAATTGGCTTCCAGATTTTATGCTGGAGCCTGCAGAAAATTTTGAGCAAGAAGAATCTTCTATTTCTTACGAAAATGAATTAAATTCTTCTAACGGACATAAACAATTTAAGACCTTGTCCTTTATAAAAGGACATAGTGTTTCTCCTATAAAATCTGGCACAAGAATAGGTGTCCAAAAGGGAAGTACTTTGCTCACAGCTTTGAATAAAGTTGCTACATCAAAAGTTTCAAATGGGAGTGAAGGAAAAGAAGCTTTTGAGAACCTAAAAAATAAAAGACGTGAAGAGGTAATAGCTATCATAAAAGAGAAGAAAAATACTACAGGGATAGACGGAGCTACTATAACGGACATCAGAAATATGGCTAAAGGAGCTCTTGTTTCTTGTGGAGAAAAAACATTACAAAGGGAACTTGTTTCTATGGTGTCCGATAGAATTTTATATCGGACAGGCTCTAAACGTTGGAGTAATTATTTTATAGTTGCTAAATAAAACACCAGTCGCCAGATTGTTTATTTTAAAAGCTACTGACCCTTTTGTTTTTAAAAGCATATCAGCACCAAATTACTAATTTAAAAACACGCATATTTGCTTGCTAGCAAATTGCTATGCTCGGCTCGTCAGCCTGCGCAATGTTTTAAAATCAGTAATTTGGTGCTTTTAGGGGAGGTAGTTAGGATATCTATTTTGCACCTAAAAACCCTTAAATCTCGTATATATTTATAAGGTAATTATTGTCCATTTTTTAGTTGCTTTTTGGCATGAAATATGCGATAATTATCCCCGTGGAATAACTCATTTCATTTCGATGAAATTCTCAAATTTTGTTATAGCTTAAAGGCTAAAAATTTGCGAGTTATCCACATAATATATTGCTCTATCTTTGAGCTATATATTATAATGTTTATGTGAATGCAAATCGCACATTATTGAATGTGTTTTGCATAAGTAAATGCATTTGTTTTCGTTCACGATTACATCGAAATAATCGTGAACGAAAACAACCAATCAAAGGTCGCAAATTTTTGATTGGTTTAATCCATTTAAGCTTTTCACAGAGCTTTGATGGATCAAGGTTAGGTCATTGAAAACAGTTGTGTTTAAGATGTTAAAATCTTTTTCACAATAATAACCCCGTTAAAAATTTTGTAAAAAGAATTTTGATTCGGGATGTTTTCATTCTCAATTTGAAGTCAAAAAAATTAAAACTTTTTTGTTTCAGATTGAAGTCAAAAAAATCTGTTCATTATTAAATTGTTCACCGCATTATTATTTGTTTTAAATTATAAATTATAGGTGATCAAAAATAATGATAGACAAATACGCTTTTAGTTTTGTTCATTCATTAAAAGGTTTGAACAAGTCGAAACTAATTAATGGCGTAGAAAAAAATTATGAGTAAATTATTAAAATCAAAATTTCTTCTTGGTTTAATGATGGTTTTAGCTTTTGCTGTTCTTGCAAGTTCAGCTGATGCAGCTATCACAAAGACCTTGAAGTATGGTTCAAAGAACGCACAAGTAAAAGAACTTCAACAGAAGCTTGGCGTTTCTGCAACAGGTTACTTTGGTACTCTTACCAAGGCAGCAGTTGTAAAATACCAAAAGGCAAATAATCTTAAAGCCGACGGAGTAGTTGGTCCAAAGACTTACGTATTAGTAAATGCAATAGCTGACGGTACAGTTCCTCCAGTAGATGGTGGTACAGTTCCTCCAGTAACAACTGGTCCTGTATCAGTATCTCTTGCAACTGACAATCCAGCTGCAGGAACAGTACTTTCCGGACAAGCAGGAGCAGATCTTGCACACTTCACATTCACAGGAACAGGAGTAGTTAGCTCTGTAACTTTGACTCGTGGTGGTGTTTCAAATCAAAGTACTCTTTCAAATGTTTATCTATATGACGGTGCAACTCGCTTAACAGATGGATACACATTTAACAATACAAGTACTCTTACAATAAATAATCTTAACCTTGTAGTTAGTGGAACAAAAACAATAGCTGTTAAAGCTGATGTTGCTGTTGCTGATTACAGTGTTTCAGTTATCCTTTCATCATATACAGTTGGTTCAACAGTAACTGCTGCTTCTGTAAAAGGTAATGAAATGTTTATTGCTAGTGGTTCAGGCCTTCTAGGTACAGCTGCTCTTACAGTAGCCTCACCTTCTCCTGCTGCTGCAACAATAAACGCTGGTTCAATGAATCAAAGTTTGTGGACAAATACATTGAGTATTGGTTTACATACTTCAAATCTTTACGGAATGACTGTTAAGATGATTGGTTCAGCTCCTTCAAATACTCTTGCTAATGTTGGCTTGTATCTTGATGGTGTTAAAGTTTCAAGTGCTTCAGTAAATTCAAATAGTCAATACGTATTTGATTTGTCAGGAGCTCCAGTTTCATTGACAACTGGTTCACATCAACTCGAAGTTCGTGGGGATGTTGTTGCAGGTGCATACAGAAACTTCTATCTATCTCTTGAAAAATCTTCTGATCTTATGATTAAAGATGGTCAAGTACAAGGTGGTATGATTGCTTTGACTCCAACATACAGTGGAGTAGCAGTAAGTAATATGCTTGGTGGTTTGGTTACTATCAACAATGGTACTCTTACTATCAATCAAGACCCTTCATTTAGCAGTACTACTACATTAGTTGGTGGTGCTACTGGTGTTAAGATGGCAGCATATAAATTTACAGCTTACGGTGAAGATGTAAAGGTTAATAGTCTTTCATTTACTCCTTCAATAAATCTTACCGCACCAGCTACTCCAGATTCTCTTATTAATGTAGGTTTGTATGTAAACGGTGGTCAAGTTGGTTCAAACCAAACAGCAGTTGATGGAACAGCATTAAACTTTAGTAGTTTAGGCTCTAACTTGATTGTTTCAGCAGGAAGTTCTGTTATTGTAGAAATAAAAGGTGACGTTATAAATGGAAGTAGTATTACCGCAACAGCAGGTACAGTCAAATTTGACTTAGCTTCTGGTTCAAGTAATGCTCAAGGTGTAACTTCAGGTCAATTGACTTCAACAGCTTCAGCCGGTGGTCAATCACTAACAGTTTCATCAACAAACGTTACTTTTGCTCAAACATCAGGATGGGCAGCTTCTTCAATTGCTCCTAATAAATCAGGTGTAAAAGTTGGTACATTTACAGTATCAACTGGATCAGCTGAAGGTATCACATTGAATAATATTCTTGTAGGTATCACAGGAACAATGATTGATCATAATCAAATTACAAACATCACTCTTAAAGATGGAAATACTGTATTAGGTACTCCTATTGGAAATCCAACAGCATCAAATAACTTCTCAGTTACTTTGCCTGTTGCAATTTCTTCTTCAAAGACAATTGATGTTTATGCTGATATAGGATCAAGTGCTGCTACTTACACAGTTATTCCAGCAATGACAGTAACATACCGTGGTGCTACTTCAAATGTAACAACTACATCAAGTCCAGTAACTGGTTCTACAATCACAGCTAACGTTGCAAGTATCGTTGCTGGTGGGGTAACATTCGTTCCTTCATCATCAATGGTTGCTCAATTCTTGGTTGGTGGTCAGTCATCAGTATCAATTGGTACATTTAACGTTAAAGCAAATACATTAGTTGGTGGTGCTGTAATCAAAGACGTAACAGTCACTGTTCCAGCTAATACTATTGGTTCTGTAACATTAAATGGTGTAACAGGACAAGTAAATGGTACAACAGCTACACTTTACAACGTAGGTCTTACAGTACCAGCAGATGCTTCTGGAATTAACGTTCCTATGACAGTATCACTAGTATGTGTAAGTGCTGCAGGAGGTGGATGTGCAGGAGTTTCTTATTCAGATCTTACTGCTCAAATCACAACCTTAACTTACTTTGATGGTTCAGTTACACAATCAATCTCACCTACAGCAATCACTGCTACTCATAAATTAGTTGCTTCAAAACCAACAATCAGTATGAGTACATCAAGTGGTTCAGGATTTGTGACTGGAAATCAACAAATTGGTACATTCACAGTAGCAGCTGACGCTGCTGGTGATATTAAGGTTCAAGCTATACCAGTTGTAATTTCTATCTCAGGTGCTGCTACAATCACTGCAGGAACAGTAGAACTTCGTGATTCAACAGGTAACACAGTTCTTGTTGGAACAGGTGGTGTAAACGGTTCTGCAGGATTAGATGGTTCTGGAACATTTGCTTTCAATACTTCAGCAAGAACTATTGCAAAGGGAACTTCAGAAACATACACAGTCTGGGCAACATTTGCAGGTGTGACAGGTGGTTCAAACACAATGAATGAATCATTCTCACTAGGTGCTAAGGCTTCATTCCTATGGACTGATGTCATCGGCGCTCATGCAAGTGCTACTGGTGCATTGTTAAATACATACCCAACATCAACTCAAACAAAGTCTAACTAGTTTGAATTGTTAAGGATATAAGAGTTTCTCAAAACTTAAAATTGAAAGTCTGATTGACTAAATCAATTCCAAAAACCCCGATCGCAATTTAAAGCGACGGGGTTTTTGCGTTGGTTGGTTAAAATTTTTATGTTAAAATTATAATAATGAAAAATAAACGTTACGCTTTTATAGACGTTCAAAATACTGAAAGCACCACTCGTCAACTTCTTGGTTTTTTAATTGATTGGAAAAAGCTTTTTTTATTTCTTAAAAATGAATGGAAATGTGAAAAAGTTTTTTTTCTATTCTGGAATAGATGTTGGAGATATAGAAACTGAAAAAGAATTTGAGAATCTTTCCAATGGAGGTTGTATTGTTTGTTCTAAAATTGTTTTTTCTTATAAAAACAAAAATAAAAACATTCAAACAAAATGTCCAAGTTGTGGTAATGAATTTATTGAAGTAGTTGATATGGGATATAACAGAAAATCAAATTGTGATGTTGATTTGACTGTTGATGCGATGGAAAACGCTAGTCCAAACACTGAGTTTTATCTTTTTTCAGGTGATGGAGATTTTGAATATTTAATAAAAAAAGTGATAGAAAAAGGTGTATTTGTTCATATAGTATCAAGTGCGAAAAAAATAAAAAATGGACCCAATTATTCAACTTCTAGATTTTCCACAAAATTACGTAAACTTACTGAAGAAAAAGGTAAGCCCGTTGATTTTCTTAATATAGATAATTTGAAGTTTAAAATTAAAAAATAGGCAAGCAAAAAGGCCGCGAAGCGCGACCTTTTTTAATGACAATTAAAGTATAACAAAACGTATTTTCTTGTCAAGCATTTTGTAGAGTTTCTCAAAACTTAAAATTGAAAACCTGATTGACTCAATCAATTCCAAAAACCCCGATCGCAATTTAAAGCGACGGGGTTTTTGCATTTTTATCTCACCCCATAATTGATAGGGCAGCCCCCTACACCAGGTGTAGGGGGCTATGTTATAATAATAAATATGACATACAGAAAAGTTTCTTTATCGTCTGGAGAATATTTTCATATTTTTAATAGGGGGAACAGTAAACAGAAAATTTTTCTTGATGAAAAAGACAGAGAGCGTTTTGTAAAACTTTTGTATTTATCTAACTCGAAGAAGAGCGTTAATTTCCGTGATGATATTGTAAGTCAGAAAATTGACGCTTTTGATTTTGATAGGGGAGAAACTCTTGTTTCGATTGGTGCTTGGGTCTTGATGCCAAATCATTTTCATATATATTTAACGTCCCCTACACCAGGTGTAGGGGACGAAGAGATGAAGAGAAACGAGGAAAATAAATCTAATATTACATTATTTGTACATAAACTTTGTATGAGTTATGTAAAATATTTTAATAAAAAATATGACAGGACTGGTGCGCTTTTTGAAGGACCTTTTAAATCTGTTCATATAGAAAATGATGGCCAAGCGAAATATCTTTTCTCGTATATACACTTAAATCCTTTGAAACTTATTGATCCAAATTGGAAAGAAAATATTAATAAAAATATTGATATCACTTTAAAATATTTAGATAATTACAATTGGAGTAGTTATAATGATTATTATGGAATTTTAAGAAAAGAAAATAAAATTTTACAACGAAAAGATTTTCCAGATTATTTTTCTGATATTAAAAGTTTTAAATCAGAAATTTTTTCTTGGTTAAAATATGAGTAGTTTAATTTTTCCCCTACACCAGGTGTAGGGGAAAGTCGTTTTGTTTTGCAATTTGCGGTTTTTATTTTGCTTGTGGTATTATAAAAGTATGAAAAAAGTTGTGAAAAAAACATCTGATAAATTTCTTACGGAAACTAAGTTTGAAAAGAGTATGCAATCTGTTGCAAAATCTTTTGCAGACCAGGCTGATGTTATGCAAATGATGCTTAAAGAAATCAAGACAATTCATCAAGATAATAGATATTTTAAGGAAAATATTGTTAGTTTAAACAGTGATGGTTTGTCTTATGATAAGAAAATTGAAAATCTAACTATTAGAATAGAAAAACTAGAGCTTAAAGTAAGTTAGTTAACTAAAGTTTCTCAAAACTTAAAATTGAAAGTCTGATTGACTCAATCAATTCCAAAAACCCCGATCGCAATTTAAAGCGACGGGGTTTTTGCGTTTCCTCCCGCTCCATATCGATATTGATAGTGCAGCCCCCTACACCAGGTGTAGGGGGCTGCTTTGTCCTGAAGTTTGCAATTTTTATTTTGCTTGTGGTATGCTTAAGGTATATGAAAAAGGCAACATTTCAAATTGGTTTACCAATAACAATATTTAAAGAAGGGAAAAGCTATGTAGCATATAGTCCGGCTCTTGATCTTTCTACTTCTGCCTCTACATATTTAAAGGCAAGAAGTCGTTTTTCAGAAGTAACCAAAATATTTTTTGAAGAACTTACAGAAATGGGCACCTTAGAATCTGTGCTTGCTAGTTTGGGTTGGCAAAAATTAAAAACAAATTGGCATCCACCAGTTGTTGTTTCAAACTATACACAATCTATAAATTTAACAAATGCCTAAAAAGCAAAATATAACTAATAAACAGTTTCAAAAATTTCTGGTATATTTAGGTTGTACTTTAAAACGTTCTCATGGAGACCACTTTGTTTATATTCGTTCAGGTTTAATTCGTCCAATTATTATACCGAAAGATAGTCCCTTGCCACAGTTTATTATTAGAAACAATTTAAGATTGCTTGGTTTAACATGGGAAGAATTTTTTGATATTTTAAATAAATTGTAATCACAGCTTATTATTTATGAATACAAAATATGATAAAATTGCAGATGCACTTTATGTTAAATTTAAGCAAGGTAAAATTGCCAAGACTCTTCGTCTTGAGAATCATCTAATAGTTGATTTAGATAATAAGTCAAATATTTTGGGAGTAGAACTTCTCAACGCTAAATCTCAACTTGCACCAGCATTTATAAAACAATTTTTTGGAAAAGATATCGTTAAACAAATTGCTTTTGCTTAAGTATAGTTTCTCAAAACTCAAAATTGAAAGCCTGATTGACTCAATCAATTCCAAAAACCCCGATCGCAATTTAAAGCGATGGGGTTTTTTGCGTTTTTATCTGTATGATATAATAAAATTATGGAAAAAGATTTTGACGAATGGAATAATTTAAAGAAAACAACCAATAACTTGGATATTAAAATAAAAATTCGTGTAGGCGAAATTCGTTGGTAAGGTAGAATTCTTGATAAAAAAAGGCTTGAAGAGAAATTATTTGAAATATCAGAAGCAGAACTTGAAGAAATAAAGAAATCTTACTGTAAGCTTATAATGTCAAATTAATTCTGTTTTTATAGAAATACCAAAGGCCGTCTTTCGACGGCCTTTGAATGGGTTACCCCAACTTATATTAAAAATATAGCAAAACACTTATGTTTGTCAAGAATTTTGTAATATTTCCATATTTGGTGCGTCTATGTTAGTATAATTGGTATTTATTATAAGTTTATTAAGTCTTAAAAAACTATGGAAAATAAAGATAGTAAGGAAATGATGAAATATGTTAACTATGCGATAGGGGCAATAGTGATTATTTTAATCGTTGTTTTGGTGGTTTTAAAGGTCCGAAGTTCTAAAGAAGCAGCTTTGAATGAGGTTGCTCCAGTGGTTGTAGACACTACAAAGGCCACAGAAGACACAAGCAAAGGCAGTGTGAACTCTGGCAGTAAAGCAAAGCCTATGAGCTATGCTGATGCTTTAATAAAGTATGCTGATAAGAGAATTCAGCTTGATAAAGATTGTCAGGCTTTCCCAAACAATGTCACTTATAAAGACAATACAGGCATAATGATAGATAATCGTGCACCTGTAGCTCGTACAGTAAAAATAGGCACAGAATATTCTGTCAAAGCTTATGGTTTCAAGATTATTGTTTTACCTGATACATATCTAAAATCAAAAACTATTTTAGTTGATTGTGACAAATCTCAAAACGTAGCAACTATCCTAGTACAGGAATAAAAAAATAATTATTGTTTTTTCAAAAAGTGGAGAACTGAAAAAGTTTTCCACTTTTTGTTTTGACAATTTCATTGTTTGGATAATATAATTTATTCAATATGGAAAAAATAAAAAAAATATTGGCTCACAAGATTTTTAAAATAATTAAGTGGGTTTTTTTAATTTTACTCGGATTGTTTATTATTTTGATAATCGGTCGTGTGATCTATCGCAACAATGAAGAAAAGACCAATGAACAAGTAATAAAAATTCACAATACCAAACTCACGCTAGATGATGTAATGGGTAAAAATCTTCCGCCAGATCCGAGAGCCCTCGCTGATAAGACCGTGCAGGGGATTGATGCAAATAAAAATGGCATTCGTGATGACGTTGAGCTTGCAGTCTTTAAGGAATATCCAAATTCTGCCAAAACTCGCGCTGTGCTTTTGCAGTATGCACTAGCATTGCAGATGGAGGTTGTACAGCCGATGGTGAACACAACGACAGCAACAGAAATAGTTCGTGAGCAAGATAGGGCTGGTTATTGTGTCAGTGATACTCTTGTGCCCAGAAAAAGTTCTGAAGATTCAAGAAGCAATGCAGATATGGAAAAAATAAATGGTTTTATTAATTTTGTTGAGAATAAGCAATTTAATAATAAAGAACGTAAAGAAATGAATAATACTTTTTTGAAGAATCTAAGAAGTTACTCAGATTTAGATAAAATTTGTGATGTAGATTATAGTAAATTATTAAATTAAAGGTTAATTTAAAATATTTATATGAAGAATAAGATATTGTTTATTTTTATTCTAATTTGTTTGTTTTCTATTTGCGTTAAGGTTTCAGCAAATGAAATATGTTCTCCAACAGGGTATAGTGTTGTTACGGTCAATGGTATATTTACTGATGAAAAGGGGGCGAAATATAATAAAAATCAATTATCTTATAAACTTGCGGCAACCTATAATAATGAACCGATAAACATTGATTATCTGTACAACCAAACCCACCTTCTCGGTGTTGGGGATTTGATTGATGCTGTAAATCAAGGACTTTTTGACCAAAAATCTGATTATGATTTGGTGGAAATGATAAATGATGCAAGTCAAAAAGTTAAAACCCAAAAACTTTTACTCGTTTCTCATTCACAGGGTAATTTTTACGCAAATAATTTTTATGACAAAGTAGCAGATCAACAAGGTGGTGTTCCTTCTAAATCTATTGGAGTTTATAGTGTTGCTTCTCCAGCAAATCGTGTTGCTGGCGGAGGAAAATATCTAACTTCAGATACAGATAAAGTCATAGCTTCTGTGGTGGGTCGTTTCATCAAAATTTTACCACCAAATATTCATATACCTTTGCAAGAAGCCGATGGTAATGGGCATAGTTTTTCAGATGTTTATTTAAAATATCAAAGTGATAGGATTATTTCTGATATAAAATCTTCTCTTAATAATTTAAAAGAAAATGATGAACAAGAGGCAGATCAGCCTTGTATTTCTGCACCAGAATTGACAATAAATCATAAAATACAAGGTGTTTTATTGAATTCTGCAGATTTTGTAATAAACAATACAAAAAGTGCGACAGTGTATGCCGCAAATACTTTATATAATACGACGCTAGCTGTGGGTAATGTTGTGAAAGGTTTACTAGCCACAGCTGTAGAAAGTTTACCAAATACTAAAAGTGTGACTACGTTGCCTGTTGTTGTCCCAGAAAATAAAAATACAAATGTTGCAAACCAAAATATTCCAAAAGAAACGACAAAAGTTGTTGATAAAAATATAATTAAAGAAACAAAAAATACTGAAACAACCAAGGTAGTAAAAGTTGCTGATGTTTCTCCAGTTTTAGACAAAAAAGATGTTTTGAGCAACGTCATAAAACCCGTTGTTTCTAATGTTGTTTCTTTTGGAGGCGGTGGAGGTGGGGGGAGTGTCGTCGTCGTTCAGCCAGAAGAAAAACCAGTAATAAAAGATGAAAAGAAAGATGATCCAGTAGTGCCACCACCAGTAGAACCTGTTCCAGATGTCACTTCACCGGTCATTACTATTTTAGGGAATAACCCAGAAGTAGCAATTACAAATTCTGTTTATGTTGATGCTGGAGCTACTGCCCTCGATGCTGTAGATGGTGTGCGTGAGGTGGAGAGTACTGGCACTGTTGATACATCTAGAAGAGGAAGTTATATCATTATATATAAAGCTTCAGATAAGTCTGGAAATATTGCGACAGCTACTCGTACGGTGAATGTTGCAACTTATAAATATGTTCCTAAATATAAATTTGGCCTAGATAATGGTGATGGTAATTATTGGCAGAATTGGGCATTTAATGGATCAAATGTTTATGATTGGGCTGACAGTTATGTAGATAATTATTTACATGAACAATTTAAAATTCAAACTTATGCTGGAGGTTTTTGGTGTTCGCAATGTTTACAGCGTGGTGTTTTTAAACATAATCCTCAAGAAGGTTTTGAAAGATCAGATCTCTTAACTTCTGGTCTTGAAAATAATCCACAAAATAATGAAATTGATATGATTTACAATGTTGTTATTCAATGGGATTCTGCTGGTTATACTTATAAAATTACAAATGGTGATAATGTTTATGCGACAGGACGCACAGATGTTGCGAATTTAAATAAAGATATGTGGGTCGGTTGGGATGGTTCCTTTAATGATTTTAAGAATTTTCCTGCAGGAAATTGGACGGGTTCTTCTGGTTGGTACCCATTTGGTCTCACAGGCGGGGGAAGTATGATTTTGCAACCATTTCCAATTTATAAAGAGCCTACCTCTGCAAGTCCTTCACTTTCTCTTATAAATAAAGGTGTATATGCAGGAGTAGGTGTGACGCCGACATATGGTAGGACGAATTTAACAGCATTTAATTTTCAAGTAATTTATACAGATAAAAATAATATTGCACCACAAAATGTAAAACTTCATGTTGTTAACACAGTTACAGGGTTTTCTTTTCCAGAAGTTTCGATGACAAAGATATCTCAGGGCGGGGATGTTTTAAGTGATGGAAATTTTGCAAACGGAGAAATATATACTGCAAATAATATTTTGTATGACACAGGAATTTATAAATATTATTTTACCGCAAATGATGGTTCTGGAAATTTGGTAGAAATGCCTTACAACGAAAGATTAAATTTTGGTGTTGTGCCTTCCACTTACACTTATATTCCTCAATATTCTTTTGGGACAGAAAATGGAGATGGAAATAATTGGCAAGTTTGGTCTTTTAATGGATCAAATGTCTATGATTGGTCAGACACGTATGTTGATAATTATTTGCATGAACAATTTAAACTTCAAGATTATCCTGGGGGATTTTGGTGCTCGCAATGTTTACAAAGAGGTATATTTAATCACGATCCACAAAAAGGTTTTGAAACTTATGATCTTCTCACGTCTAATCTGGAACACAATCCACAGAATAATATGATTGCCGTTACTTATGATGTATCTTTGCAATGGGACGCAACTGGTTATACATATACTATTTCTCATGATGCTACTGTTGATGCCACTGGCCATACAGATGTTGCAAACGTGAATGAAAATATGTGGGTTGGCTGGGATGGATCGTTTAATAATTTTAAAACTTTTCCTTCTGGACGTTGGCAAGGTGCTTCGGGCTGGTATCCGTTTGGTTATACAGGTGGGGATAGTATGATTTTGAAACCTTATCCAGTTTATGTTTATTCTGGCCCCATTCTTAGTAAACAAAAGTCTGTTACTTCTTTTAATTTTATGAATTTAGTTCCAGAAGTTGACGGAGTTCTTGATGAAAATAATCATACTATTTCTATGACTGTTTCATTTGGGACAGATGTGAAAACTCTTGTGCCGACTATTGGAATTTCTCTAAGTGCGTCTGTTGTTCCAAATAATAATGTTGTTCAAGATTTTACTAATCCTGTCACTTACACCGTTACAGCAGAAAATGGTTCTATACAAAATTATATTGTGACAGTAAATGTTGCTCCAGATCCAAACCCAGTACCTGCACCAGTTCCTGATCCCGTTCCAGCTCCAGATGTTACTCCGCCTTCTATTACAAGTTATACACTTAATGGTGTTGCTGATAATGTGACAATAAATCCAGCTAAAACACCTGTTTCTGTTGTTTTAAATTCTAGTGAAAATGTAAATTGGATGTCTATAAAAATTGAAAATCAGAATGATATAGGAATTTACAAAACATTTCTGTCTGGAAATGGTTGTGTTGATGGTACGAATACTTGCAGTAAAACTTGGGATGGGGCTTTGACTAAGGGAGATATTCAAAATGGTGCTTATCATATTAAAGTTCACATGAAAGATCCAGCAAATAATGAATTTAATGATTATATTCTCCCTTATGTAATAAATGTAGACACTTCTATTTAAGGCAAGTTTTGTGTTATTATAGAAGTAATGGCAAAACATTTTTTAAAGACCTTAATTATATTTATTGGAATGATTGTTTTAGGCCTTATCGGGGTTTATTTAGCAAGCAATTATGATAAAGATGCGAATCTAAATAATACAGCGGCAAGTAACAAGATCCAGATTGCAAAATAAAATAAATATGTTATGCTATTGGTACCGCAAAGAAAGTAGGTTTATCTATATTTAGATAAGTAAATCCTATTTAGTGGGTCGATATTCGCCGAAGAGGCGAAGAATTACTTGCGGCGAAAGCCCGCCTTGACTTGCGAGTCAATGAGCGAGGCAGGCCGTTTTTTTTGTTTATAAAAAATATTGGTATAAAAAACAATTATGTTACAAAAATCAAGAAAAGAAGAGATGATAAAAGGCCTAGAAAAGGCAATCAAAGAATCTGAATCTGTAGTTTTTGTAAACTTTCATGGATTAAAAGTTGGCGATGAAACAATTCTTCGTCGAGGTTTAAGAGATCAAGGAGTTGATTATAAAGTATCCAGAAAGACATTACTAAAACGTGCACTTTCCAAAAAAGCTGAAGGAGAAATTCCAGAGCTTTCTGGTGAAGTTGCTATAGCATATTCAAAAGATGAGGTTGCTTCTTCTCGCGAAATTTACAATTTTCAAAAAGCTCACAAAGGTGTTTTAGAAATACTTGGCGGAATTTTTGAAGGTAAATTTGTGAATAAGGATAAGATGATAGAAATAGCTACTATCCCATCTAGGGAAGTATTACTTTCTAAAATTGCATTCTTGCTTAAATCTCCTATGCAACGTTTAGCTATCGCAGTTAATGAAGTTGCAAAGCTTCGCCCATAGGGGCTATAGTCGAGGGGAGAAATAATTATTAAAAGTTTATTAATATAAAAAATATATGTCAAAATTTGATTCATTTATGAAAGACCTTGAAGATGCATCAGTTCTAGAATTGAACGATCTTGTAAAGGCAATAGAAGAAAAGTTTGGAGTATCAGCTGCTGCTGTCGCTGCTGTCGGACCTGCAGCAGGTGCTGCAGCTGAAGTAGAAGAGAAGGATTCATTTACTGTTGTTCTTACATCAGCTGGTGAACAAAAGATTGCTGTTATGAAAGTTGTGAAAGAAGTTTTGAGTCTTGGTCTTAAAGAAGCAAAAGATTTAGTTGATGCCGCTCCTTCAACCTTAAAAGAAGGAATGAAGAAAGGTGAAGCTGAAGACTTTAAGAAAAAGATTGAAGAAGCAGGAGGCAAGATAGAACTTAAATAATTAACAAATATAAAAAACCAAGAACAAGATTTTTGTCGGTACGGATTTTTTGAAGCTTAAAAAATCCTGAAATTCTCGCACCGTCGCGCTCGAAACCCCTTAAAAATCTTTTCTTGGTTTTTTGTTGTTTTTTGTAAAAAAGGTGGTATTATGTACGCATATGGAAATTCTGGGCAAAATATTAGGCAATCCGGCAAGGGTGAAAATAATGAGACTTTTTTTGCTAAATTCAAAGACTAGTTTTAGTAAAAAAGATATTATAAAAAGAAGTCGTGTCAATTCTAGTGCAGCAAGTAGGGAAATTAGACTTTTGTCTTCTATTGATTTTATTAGGAAACATACTACAAATTGGTTTTTCAATCCACTTTTTAAATATGCAAAAGAATTTGATAAACTTTTAGTTGGTGCAGACACTATAGATAAAAAAACAATTGCAGATAGTTTTAAAAAAGTTGGCAAAGTAAAATTCCTATTAGTTTCTGGTATTTTTATAAAAAACGAAGATACGAGGGTAGACTTACTCATAGTGGGGGATAAAATGAAGAGAAATAAAATTGAAGAAGAAATAAAAAAACTCGAAGCTGAGATAGGTACCGAGCTTGTGTATGCTGTATTTGATACTAAAGAATTTATATATAGACTAAATATGTATGATAAACTCATTAGAGATGTGCTTGATTTCCCTCATGAAGTTGTCTTGCAAGCTAAAGAGTTATCCACACAATCTTTAAAAAAGAGCTAGAAATTGATATATGGAGTACCATATATCAATGGCACTCGGACATTAGGCAAATATATTTGCCTATGATCCTCGTTTATTGATATAATAATAGTGAAACTTTATAAGGTCGAAACTTAAAAAGTCTTTATTATTAATGTCAGTTTTTATTAACTGACGTGCCGAATAGGCGAAATTATTATGAGTAACATTTGGTTAACATGGGGTGATGTTTTTAATGCATCATTACAAAATTTGTGGTGGGGCTTTATTCAATTTGCTCCAAGACTTGTTTTAGCTATTATATTTTTTGTTGTTGGTTGGGTCTTAGGATCTCTTATTGCTAAAGCATTTCAAGAAGTTTTCCGTGCTTTGAAAATAGACAGCCTTTTCCATTCTATTGGAGTAGGTGATTTCTTTAGAAAAGCAGGAATGAATTTTAACTCAGGATATTTTATAGGAGAAGTGATTAAATGGTTTGTAATTGTTATTTTCCTTCTTCCTTCTCTTAACTTAATTGGTTTGGATTACATTGCATCTTTCTTAAAAGATGATGTTCTTGGATTCTTGCCAAAAGTTGTAGTCGCCGCATTTGTTTTGATCATCGCTACAATTGTTGCTGATTTCCTTTCAAAGACAGTTTTGGCTGGATCTCGTGCAATGAATTTAAAATCTGCAAATATGCTTGCTTCTTTGGTAAAGTATACTATTTGGATTTTTGCATTCATCATAGCATTGGGTCAATTGGGAGTTGCTGAGGGATACATGAATACTCTTTTTGCTGGAATCATAGGTATGCTCGCACTAGGTGGTGCTCTAGCTTTTGGCTTGGGTGGCAAAGATGCTGCAGCAAAATTGATTTCAAAGCTTGGAGAAGAAATGTCTCATAGACAATAATTATATAGATTTTATTAGGTTTTTTAGAAAAAAGATGTCCCCAGTTGACATCTTTTTTCGTTTAATATATACTCTCTTTATCAGTATGAATATAACAAGAAACATTCTAAAAAGGCGGTGTTAATACAAGCTTTCTTTTGCTTGTTGACCGCCCCGAAGGCGGTTTTTTGTTTGATAGAAATGGCTTGAATATTGACAACTAAAATCCTGTTCCTCGTCTTATAGCGTGCAGCCTGTACGCGTAGGGTCTTTTTGTAGAGGAAACAGGGCAAGTAAAGAAAATTTTTAAGTAGCGAGCGGTCGTGAAAGAAAATGTTATTTTTTACTTTCTTCATTCAAGTTGGATGGAGTAAATGTGGTTTGCAAATTTCTTAACAGGAAATTTAAGGGCGTATGGTGGATGCCTTGACTTTAAGAGGCGATGAAGGACGTGGCGTTGCTGCGATAAGCTTCGGGGAGGTGCTTAGCTACCTTTGATCCGGAGATTTCCGAATGGGGAAACCCT
>CAIMAO010000015.1 GCA_903838985.1 uncultured bacterium
AAAAGAATTTTATCATCTTTAACTAATAAACAAAGGGTTGCTTGTTTCATAAATTATTGGTTTATTTCAGTTGATTTTTCCTTAGCAAAATAAAAAATGTAAATTATTTTCAATATACCGATTGTGTTTAAAACTAACAAAGCTATAAACCATGACTTACTACCATTCTTAGCAGCTTTCCACAAAGCAATTCCCTTCCAAATTATCACCCAGACTACCAATAGTATAATACCCATCATGAATTTTGGATCTTCCAACTGCTTTACAAAAATTGTTAGTTGTTGTTCTTGTGTCATATATGTTAATAGCTTAGCGAATATTTACCGATATTTATTTATTTCATATCCTGCAATCCCAAAGGATACCGAAACGTTTAACGACTCTTTTTGCCCCGACATTGGCAAAAATATTATTTTATCTGATTTTTTTAATATTGCTCTAGAAACGCCCTTAACTTCATTTCCTAAAATTAATGCCAAGGGAAATTTAGGCTTTAACTTTAAATAATTTATAGCTTTCTTACCCGCCTGCCGAGCTGGCAGATCTTGCTCCAATGCTACTATATTTATTTTACTCCTTTTTAATTTGTCTATCAACTTGTTGATGTTTTTACAATGCTCAAAAGAAACTGTTTTTTCAGCACCTAAAGCTGTTTTAGCTATTTTTTTGTGAAGCCCTTCTTCCCAAGTTGGCACCTGCCCAGTTATTCCACACAAAAAAATTTTAGTTACACCAAGAGCATCGGAAGTTCTAAAAATAGAACCCACATTTTCTAAACTTCTAATATTGTCACAAATCACATAAAATTCCTTTTCCATTACTCAATATTATACTTTTAGCACTAAAAAACAACCCTTAGGGCTGTTTTAAAATAAAACTATTTTTCAGAGAAGCGTTTTTCTACTTCTGGCCAATTTACAACATTCCACCAAGCTTTTAAGTAATCTGCTCGGACATTTTTGTATTGCAAGTAATAGGCGTGTTCCCAAACATCGTTAGCTAAAATTGGAGTTTTTCCATTACTAATTGGATTTTCTTGGTTGGCTGTTGAAATAATTTCTAATTTACCTGAAGCATCTTTAACTAGCCACACCCAACCCGAACCAAACCTTTTCAACCCTTCGTCATTAAACTTTTGCTGAAATTCTGCAAAGCTTCCAAATTGATTTTTTATTTCTTCTGCTAATTTACCAGATGGCTCTCCTGCCTGCGCAGGCAGGCCTCCGGCGCTTGGTGACATTATTTCCCAAAACATTGAATGGTTAACGTGCCCACCAGCATTATTTATAACTGCTGTACGAATATCTTCTGGGATGCTTTCTAAATTAATCAATAATTCTTCTGCGGTTCTTTCAAATAATTCTGGATTTTTTTCAATAACTGCATTTAAGTTATTAACATATGTTGCATGATGCTTATCATGATGCAGCTTCATTATTTCTTCTGAAATATAAGGTTCTAAAGCATCATATGCATATGGCAATGCTGGTAATATATATTTTTCCATAAGTTTATTTTTTAACCCTCATCTACTCGCGAACATACTGGGCAATGAGCCAATAAATGACCTGCCATTTTTTCTTTTTTATCTTCACTAATTTTTGAGTTGCTAAGCCAAATTTCAAACTCGGCCGCACACTTGCCACATTGTTGACTTTCTACTTTATTTTTTTGTGTTGCTTTTTTCATAAGTTTACGTAGCGTAGCGATATATTATTTTTTATTAACTGAGCTACACAAATTACTACGTACTAACAACAGTCTTTAGGTGCTGTGAATTCCACTCTTTCTTCAAACTCCTGCTTTTTGCCCTTATGCCATTGCTGAACAGGCCTAATGTAACCAACAACCCTAGAATAAACCTCACAAGGCTGATAATTTGTTAATGCAGGATTCGTTGCGTAGCAATCATTACACTTTAAAATATTTATTTTTTCGCCAGCATTATCATATGCAAGACAAACACCCCCTTGAATTTCCTCATTACTAACTGCTAATTCTCTGCCACAGTCATGACATTTATTTTCTTGATTCATTTTTTTTATCACAAAATTATTTTTTACAGGATCCACAGATGCCATAAAAATTTATTTTATAATGATTAATTTTACCTACTTTTGTTTTTCTATTTTTTAAAATTCCACATTTTGAACATTCATCATAAATATCATAAACATTCTGGCATTCTTCACAAATAAAATGAGCATGATCTGAAATGTCAGCATCAAAATGCACTGTATCTTTAGTATCAATTGAAATAATCTCCCCCTTTTTCTTAAAATTATTTAAAACCCTATAAACTGTACCTTGGCTTATGGTTGGTAACTTTTTTCTTACTTCTTTATATACAACTTCGGCTGTTGGATGAGTTTTTACACTCATTAAATAATTTAAAATAAAACTTTTTTGCGCGGTCATCCTTTCTTTTTTTGCGCTTATCATAAAAATTATATTATTAATATTAATAAGACCTCCTAATTAGATTTTATTATCAATAATAACCCATGTCAATCCCTCAGATATTCACAGCCTTATATATGTTGGCTTTTTGTCATTATAAGTTTCTAAAATTATCTTTCTAACCTCATCTGTATTTTCTGGATAAAATCTTTGAATGTTAGGTAAATTTTTAAGAAGATCTTCTTCATTTTCTTTACCTAATAAATTGTGGGACATCCCCTGAAACCTATAATGGATATTCCCCACTGCTCCAATCAATTTCACATCTAAATTGTCATAGCAAATGTCATTTCTAAGTTGCTCATAATTTCTCATAATTACAAATGGAACCATAGAGTAAACATAAGGCTTCCAACCACTCTTAGCTAAACCCGCAGCAATACCCATAAAAGTTTGTTCTGTTATTCCAGCATTTATGTATTGATTAGGATATTTTTCTTGAAATACTTGCATATAAGAAAAACCTACGTCCCCAACAATCAAAATAATTTTTTTATCATTTTTTACTAACTCTTCTAAAGTTTCCATAAAAACTCCGCGAGAAGATCTAGCTACTTTTTCTTTTTCTATTTCACCAGGTAGCCCATTTGTAAACCCAGGCAATGAAGATAATTTATTTTCCATGATTAAGTTCTGCTAATGCTTTAATATAATTTTCTTGATCTATATTTTTATAATGCCATTCTAACTTCCGCTCAAAAAACGAGACTCCTTTGCCTTTTATTGTTCTGGCAATAATAACTAATGGCTTTTGCCTTTTTTCTTTTTTACTTCTATCTATAGCTTCTTCAATTTGTTCATAATTATGGCCATCAATTTCTAAAACATCCCAATTAAAAGCTTTCCACTTGTCAGCCAATGGTTCCATATTCAAAACTTCTTTGGTAGAACCCATGGCCTGAAAATCATTACAGTCAATAATCACTGTTAAATTATTTAAATTGTGCTGAGATGCTAAAGCTGCAGACTCCCATGTAGTTCCGCAATCCAATTCGCCATCAGACATTAATATATAGGTTTGCCATTTTTCATCTGACAATTTAGCACCCAAAGCCATTCCTAATCCTATAGGGAAACCGTGACCCATAGCTCCACCTGCCACTTCAACTCCTCTAACATCGGGCTCAGCCAATCCTATATATTTTGACCCTGGTTTGCAATATGTTTCTAAATCTTCTTTTGGAATAACTCCTTTTTCTGATAAAAAATAATACAAAGATGCAGCCGCCCAGCCCTTGGATAATAAAAATCTATCTCTATCATTTTTTAAGTCTTTATCTATATTCATTTTAGAAAATAGCACTGAAAGCACATCTATACACGAGAAGTTAGAACCAATATGAGATGCTCCTGCCAAATGAACCATTTCTAATACTTTTTTGCGGGCATTATTAGCAATTTTTGAATAATCTTCCATTTATATTTATTATTTTTATTA
>CAIMAO010000016.1 GCA_903838985.1 uncultured bacterium
TTTAATATTTTTAATATTATTTTTATTTTCTATTAAATTTTCTGGCACTAATTTTATTTGTTTATAAAATTCATCTCTTCCTTTTATACCTTTATTTTCATAAAAAAAAGGAAATATTTTTCTAACAATTCTTAAAGCCTCACGCAATTGGTTACCGTTTGTAAAAGGACCAAAGATACTAACTCCAGATAAAACAATATTTTTTGTCCTGCGCCCTTCCCTGAGTACAGGTTGGGACCCTCGGACTAAAAAATCTTGCTTTATCTGGAGTTCTTTCCCTCTTATCACATCAATTTTTTTTTCTTTTGTAATACAAACATAATTAAAACTTTTATCAGACTTCTCTTTTGTATTATATTTTGGTTGATATTTTTTTATAAGAGAAGCCTCTAAAATAAGCGCTTCTAAAACACTATCTGTTTCCTGCCAATCTATTTTAGTTGCTTTAAAAATTAGATCCACAAGTATGGGGCCTCTTGTCTCTATTAAATCTTTTCCAAAATAACTTTTTACCCTGTCTTTTAGTGATGTAGCTTTGCCGATATACAAAATCTCTTTATCTTTCATAAAGAAATATACCCCTGGTTTATTTGGAATATTAAGTTTTTTAAAATATTTAATATCCATAATATTATTATTTAAGAGCCTTTTTTAAATATTTTCCTGTATAGCTTTTAGGATTATTCGCTATTTCTTCAGGAGTACCTTTCGCTACCAAATTTCCACCCTTTACTCCACCTTCAGGACCTATGTCTATAACATAATCCGAACTTTTAATAACATCAAGATTGTGTTCAATCAAAATTACTGTATTTCCTTTTGAAACAAGTTTATTTAGAACCTCAAGAAGTTTTACAACATCATCGTAATGAAGACCAACTGTTGGTTCGTCTAAAAGATAAATTGTTTTTTCTAAATTTGGGCGATAAAGTTCACTAGAAATTTTTACACGTTGCGCTTCCCCACCTGAAAGAGTTGTAGCTGGTTGCCCAAGTTCTAAATATCCTAAACCAACACCCATAAGTGTATATAATCTATCATAAACAGCTGGAATGTCTTTAAAGAAAGTTAGCCCTTCTTCTACAGTCATCTTTAATACTTCATAAATATTTTTTTTCTTATATTTTACAGTGAGTGTCTCTTTATCAAAACGTTTTCCATTACAAACATCACAAGTAACATAAACAGTTGGCAAAAAATGCATTTCTACAGCTATTTGACCATTACCTTCACAAGCTTCACATCGTCCACCTTTAACGTTAAAAGAAAAACGATTTGATTTCCAGCCACGAAGACGTGCTTCCTCTGTCGTCGCAAACAAATCACGAATATGTGTAAATGCGCCAGTGTAAGTAGCTAAATTTGAACGTGGTGTCCTGCCTATTGGAGATTGATCAATAAGAATTGCACGAGATAAATATTCAGTGCCAGTAAAAGATGAACAATTAAAAATTTTGGCTGTGCGATATTTTCTTTCATAACGAGCTTGAAGATTTTTATATAAAATTTCATACATAAAAGAACTTTTGCCAGAACCAGAAACGCCGGTAATAGATATCATCACACCAAGTGGAATTTCCACATTCATATTTTTTATATTAAAAACTTTTCCGCCTGTGATTCGCAAGGCACCTTTTCCAATACGTCGCTTTTCTGGAACTTCAATTTTTGTTTCTTCGCGAAGATAAGAAAGTGTTCTGGAATTACTAGTGTTCTTTTTTGCAATTAACAAATCTTCCAACCAACCAGAAACAACAACTTCCCCGCCATGCACACCTGCCCTGGGTCCAATATCTACAATGTAATCTGAAGCATATATAGTGTCCTCATCATGTTCAACTATTAAGATAGTATTTCCTAAATCACGTAGGTTTTCTAAGGTTTTAATTAAACGATCATTGTCGCGTTGATGTAAACCTATTGTGGGTTCATCTAACACATAAAGTGCTCCTACAAGTCTTGAACCCAATTGTGAAGCTAATCTTATACGTTGTGCTTCTCCACCTGATAAGGTATTTGCTTTACGAGAAAGTTGTAAATAGTCTAGTCCAACATCTAACATAAATTGAAGCCGCGCTTCTATCTCTTTCACAACTGGAAGAGAAATTTCACGTTCTTGTTCTGAAAGTTTTAAAGTTTTGAAAAATTCTGATGCTTCTTCGATAGTAAAAGATGAAAGTTCTAAAATATTTTTACGTTTATGTCCTGCACTAATAAAAACATTCAAGGCTTCGGGACGTAATCTTGCTCCGTGACAATCATCACAAGGTTCTTCACCAAAAAAATGTTTTGAGCCTAAACCATTACAAGTCGGACATGCACCATAAGGAGAGTTAAAGGAAAAAAGACGTGGTTCAATTTCTGGAAAAGAAAAACCGTCATTTTTACAAGCAAACTTTGCCGACATTACAAACTCCTCTTCTCCTATTTTAATAGTAACCAAACCGTCAGATTCAATAAGTGCTCGTTCTAGAGCCTCAGATAATCTTGTGCGTCCTTCATCTTTATGATCATAAAATTCATGAACAGCAAAACGATCAACTAAAATATCAATATTATGAGCTTTGTTTTTTGATAAAACTATTTGTTCACGTAGTTTTTTTAATACACCGTCTAAACGTATTTCAGAAAAACCTTTACCAAGTAAATCATAAAGTAGTTGATAATATTCCCCTTTTCTTCCTCTTATCACCGGAGAAAAAATACTAATTTCAGTTTCATCCCACTCAACACCCATGACAGATTTTTTATTTTTTTTACTTTTCCCTATTGTTTGTATCTTTTCCAATACAAAATTTAAAATTTCTTCGTTTGAAAGTTTTTTAATCTCTTCTCCACACAAAGGACAATGTGGATGCCCTATTCGGGCATACATCACTCTTAAATAATCATATATTTCAGTAATAGTCGCTACTGTGGAACGTGGATTGTTTGAACGAGATTTTTGATCAATAGAAATTGCTGGTGAAAGACCTGTTATTTCGTCCACGTCTGGTTTTGGCATTTGATTCAAAAACTGTCGTGCATAAGAAGACAAAGACTCAACATATCTTCTCTGCCCTTCTGCAAAGATAGTATCAAAAGCAAGAGATGATTTACCTGATCCAGACACACCAGTAATGACCACCATGCTATTACGTGGCATTTCTACGTTTATGTTCTTTAAATTATGGGTCCTAGCCCCTTTTATTGTTATTTTGTCTATATTTTTGTCCTTTTTCATAATAAATACACAATGACACCCGCCGATCTTCTTAGGGGGTGTATATCAATATTAAGTTAACTAAACTATAACACAAAAACTAAAAAACGCTATCTCGTATGTTCATCCGTTTTATCTTCCCAAGCCTTCATGTAATCAGAAGTCAATTCTTTATATGTTTTATTAATTCCTCCAGTTTTTATCAAAAATCTTTTATTCATCTTGCCTGCCCAAAGATATAATGAACCTAAAATTATGAAAAATGTTAAAATAAAAACACCTCTCCCAATCTTATTATCTATAATTTGAGTTATAAAAATAATAGAACCTAAAACAAAAAATATATAAGCAATAACAGGATATATTTTAGCTCTTGTTTTTGATTGAGCTTGCCCTTGAATAGTTAAAGACTTATTTAGTTTGTTAAAGAAACCCATAAATAATATAAAAAATAAA
>CAIMAO010000017.1 GCA_903838985.1 uncultured bacterium
ATTATTTTTAATAATTTCTTTTTCTCTCGTTTTTTTAGCACCTGTATTATCTTTTGCGGTTTCTACTCCTCCTCCAGATTCTGGCAAAATTGTTAACCCAATAAGTGCGACAACCTTAGATGGTTTAATTCAAACTATCTTAACAGGAGTAATCAAAATAGGACTACCCATTATTGCTCTTGCTATAATTTACTCTGGGTTTCTTTTTGTTTCCGCTAGAGGTAATCCTGAATCGATAAAAAAAGCCAAAGATGCCTTGATTTATACTTTAATTGGGGCAGCAATACTCTTAGGAGCATGGGCAATTGCATTACTTATTAGAGATACCGTTGTCGCATTATAAATTATTAAAATATATGAAAAATAAAAAATTTCTAAAATTTTGTTTAACCGTATTTATTTTATGTGTTGTTATGTTGCCGGTGTTATCTTTGGCTCAAACGAATGCTGCTACTGCTGTTAAAGTATGCAGTCTAAAAATTAATAATATAGGTGATGTAATTTGTAAAATTGGAGATATTCTGAATGCTCTTATCCCAGTCCTAGTTTTATTAGGAGTAGTTTATTTCGTTTGGGGAGTAATCTCTTTCATGATAGGTGCTGACGAAGAACAAAAAACAAAGGGAAGAAACAAGATTATCTACGGAATTATCGGTTTGGTTGTTATCGTTGGTATGTGGGGTATTGTAGGTCTGGTAAAAAGTAGTTTTGGACTTGATCAGGCAAATTCAGCTATTATCAATCCCGCCAATATCGTTGATAATAATTTACAGGTAGCCAATTCTAAAAATTGTTTTTCTACTTTTCAATCAGGAGGGAAATTAGGTGATTTGTTTAACTATGCTACCTGTATTATTAGTACTTCTGTGATTCCATTGCTCTTTGTATTGGCAACAGCGATTTTTGTTTGGGGAGTGGTGCAATATGTCATAAATGACCAAGAAGAAGCAAAAAGAGCGAAAGGCAGGAGTTTTATGATTTGGGGCATTATTGCACTTACTGTAATGGTTTCTATCTGGGGATTGGTAGGAATTTTAAGAAATACTTTCGGGATTGATAATGTTCTTCCACAGGTAAAATCAAAATAAATATGTTATAATAGTGTTAGTTTATTATTAATTATAAGGTCGCGTTTAATTATTAGTATTATAAAAAGTTATGAAAAAGAATTTAATTGTTTTGTCGAGTTTAGGTTTTCTTGTTCCATTATTGAGTTTTGCTCAATCAACAGGAGGTCAGTGTATTAGTACATCCAATGGTATTGCGTGGATTATTTGTAGAGTTGGAGAAATTCTAAATACAATTATTCCAATATTAATAGTATTAGGAGTAGTTTATTTCGTCTGGGGAGTAATCTCTTATATGATAGGTGCTGATGAAGAGCAAAAAAGTAAAGGAAGAAACAAAATTATTTTCGGAATTATCGGTTTGGTGGTTATCGTTGGTATGTGGGGATTGGTACGTCTTGTTACAAGTACTTTTAATATAGACAACCAGACAGGAAACATCACCACTCCATGTGTCCCAGGAACTCCAGGTTGTTAAAATATAAATGATATGAATCTATTCTTTACAAATGTAGCTTATGCCAGTGAAAATGTTGATCAGTTCATTATGAAAGTGAATGGAACGATTATAAATCCACTCATTATACTTCTTTTTGCTTTAGCCTTAGTTTTCTTTATATATGGTGTAGTTGAATTTATTTCAAATCAAGACAATGAAGAAAAAAAGACGACAGGCAAGAGTCATATGATTTGGGGTTTGATTGGTATCACTATCATGATGGGAGTATTTATGATAATGAAAATGCTTATGAATACTTTCAACATAAAAGGAATAGATGTAGAAAAAGGAACAGTTGATTTACCGCCAGCAAATTAAAAAATAAAATTTTTTTTAAAAAACTCCCACATTCCTGTGGGAGTTTTTTGGTTTTTATAATAATGTTTAAGCGTGTTTTAGGGGAGTAGATTTGTAATTGTCACCTACGAAAATTTTTCTCCATAGTATCACTGCAAGAAGGATGAGGATTGCGAAGAAGAACCATTGGAATAAACTTGAAGGCATGAATGCATTTGTTCCGAAGATTGCATTAGCTGCGAGGTCACTTGCTTGAGTATCTTTTTCGTTGTTTGTGTTAGTTGATTGAGTTGTTGTTTCGTTGTTGTTATTTGTAGTTGAAGTGTTTGAATAATTAGTATTTGAAGTATTAGAAGTATAGTTAGAAGTTGTGTTATTGATAGTTCTAAGCAATATCGTATTTGAGTAACCTCCACCAGGAGCAGGATTTAAAACAGCGATTGAATAATCTCTGACACTATTTAAATCAGAAGAATTAAATTGGACTCTTAAAATATTAGAATTAACAAAAGTAGTTGGACGGTCATAGCCGTTTAACCTTACTGTTGAACTTGGGACAAAGCCATATCCTGAAACTGTGATGTTAGTGTTTGAATTTATTTTCGCTGAATTTGGGCTTATTGAGGTAATAGATGGTATGGGATTTATATTATTGTTTGTATTTGTATAATTATATTGACAAGTAGTCGCATACCAGCCATTGTAATTTACACTATTGCAATTATCAGCTTTTGCATTTTGGGGGATTGAAATAATCATCAAAGCAAAAACTGTTAATAATCCAAATCCAAAAGATATTAAATTTTTGATATTTATATTGAACATTCCTATAGTATATCATATCCAAATACAAAAGTCAAGGGGTATTTTAACCCTTAAAATAATGGTATTTTTGATGTGCCGGGGGGGAGACTTGAACTCCCATGAGATTACTCTCGCTTGCTCCTAAGGCAAGTGCGTCTGCCAATTTCGCCACCCCGGCAAATAAACTGCTTTATTTTTGCCCTAATCCGATTTTATCGGAATCACCGATGTGAGGTGAAACCGAACAGGTGATCGGGGCGTATAACGAATATTATCATATATTTTTTTTATTGTCATCACAGATATTTTTTTGTCGACATAAAAAAATTCTGCGATCCCGTCTCGCGATTTTTTCTACTGAAAAAATAATGCTCCGACCCGGACAAGCTAAAAATCTCCCGCAGGGGAGATTTTTTTTAACGCTTGTCCGCCCTGAAGGGATCGAACCTTCGACCTTATCCTTAAGAGGGATCTTGAATCATCAATTCGCGCAAAAATGTTTATAAAACAAAGCTAATATTCGATTTGGTTCACTAAAATGTATGTTGTTTTAGGACCTAATTCCTCACAAAAAAAGTTGAACAATAACTTAACAAAATCACACTACAATCAGTATATTAGTTAATAATAAAACCGACTAGTCTATAATAACAGATTTCTTACTAGATTATCAAGGTGATATGATTTGATGCAGAAAATCATTCTTTTTTATTTACTTCATCCAACCAACAATAGAATAAAATCTCAGTCATTTTATCTTGAATTTCCCTAGCTTTTAGAATTTCTTTTTCAGATAATTTTTGTGCTAAAGGACCTAGTGCTTTTTTGTATTCTTCAAGGGAGATCATATCTGTTTAATCTCTAAATTTGGATAAATAAAATCAACGTCGCCTGTTAGTAATCCTAGATAATAATCATTACTTAATTTTGATTGATTATATGCCTCTTTGATAAGTTCCCTGTACTCTTTATCGTCTGTAAGAGCCTTTTCTGGATAACGATTCATAGTGAATATAATCATTTTATAACTATTCACACCAGCCTTTAATTGATCAATCTTCGTTGTTATTCTGCCAGTAAATTCACGCAAGAATTTATCATTATCAAGAATATACGATGGACCATCTTTCCCCCTGGAATATGTATTCGTTAGACAAGTAACCTCTATATCAAATTTTCTATTAAGGTTTTCAGCATAAATATCACTGCTTTTATTTTTAGAACTTTTAATTAACTTTATGTTTTTGAAATTATTGTTATCAAGAAACATAACCGATCTAAGCTCTGCAATAATAGATTCAAGCTTTTCTTTGCTTAGTTCTTGCTCTCTAAAATCTGAACACCTAATTACTTCATTAATACTCTGATTAGTGACAGATGATACCTTTTCAACAAGAGAAGTTATTTTAGCGATAGAGCTACCATACCCTAACTTTGAAATATATTCTAAAAAGATATCAAGAGTATTTTTTTGCATATGGTTTTATTTAGCCACGATATCTTTTTTCAAATTCTTTTTTTAGTTTTGTAAAATAAATAGGATTTTTAAAAAATACACGAATATTGTTTTCTTCTTTACTGCTAATAGTATTTCTTTCTTGTTTGTAATCTATGAGTTTAATATCAGGGAAAGAAAATCTGGCATTTATCCCTCGTTCTCTGTGAACAATATGAAAATGTTTGCCGTGATCATCACTATATACCACAAATCTAAAGCCATTCATTCTAGCTACCATTCCTTTACGTATATATAACTGTCCAGCTTCTAATTCAACGGGACTTTCAATGAAATCTATTAATCTTGCGTAATCTCTTTCGTCCATAATTATTTTGTAGCAATCTTATCTATATCAGTGTCTAATTTAGGGATATGCCAAAAACCACCTGTGAACATTTTATGAACTGCGGGGTATCTTTCTTTCATACGCCTTCTTAATTCACTTATATCTGGTACATTAAATACTTCAGTGATTTGCTGGGCGTATTGTGTTTTTTCTGCTTTTTTAATAAATTCTGGAACTTGTTGCATATATAAAATACTCCATGGTCGCCACTCAAAAAAACCTTCACCATATTTTGTCTTAGGTAGTTCACCTAGAAGAAAAAGAAAGAAATCTGTAGCACTAAATTCTTCTATGGGTACTAGTGTAGATAATCCGCCAGTTGTGTGTCGGGTGTTTAACATATCCGCGTGAATTGAGAGTCTACCCTTTTTAGGACTCTCATCAAGGAGTGAGGGTAAATGATCTGAAGCATAATGCCATTCAACATTAATTGGTCCATTGGCATATCTTCTATTTTTAACTAATATCGTTTCTGCTAAGATTTTTCTTAGCATAGTCCATCTTTGTTCACGAATATAAAAGGCCATCATCATTACAAACATTTCGTGTCCAATAAATTTAAAATAATCTCCATCAGCATTACTTGTTGGCCCATTTAAAACTTCGGGATGATAATATTCCAAAATACCCCCAAACCATTTATAGATTTCATTTGCTGAATCTTGATCTTTCATTATTGAAACAGTTTCAACTATCTTTGCAAATTCTGCAATTAATTCTTGAGTTAAATCAATAGCTTTAATAAGTTCTTCTACTGTTCCACCCTCACTATGTTTCTTTGGTTTATTGTCCACTATCTTTTTTAATAAGTCGGCAAGATTACGACGAAGAATAATAACCTTATTTGGCTTGTTGTTCTCTATGGCATCAACTGCAGGTATATTTTCAGTTTTTTTTTCTGATTCTGACGTATGATCTAAGGCGCTACGGACAGCTGTTTCTAATTGCTTTTCTAGTTTTAATCTTTCAGGTGCCCGATTTTGTTCTTCAAGTGGCATCTCATAAACAACCAGTCTTCTCATTTTTAAATCAAAAGGTAAATCTTCAATCTTTCCAAATGAACGGTTAAAAGTTAAAACAACTCTTTCGTGTCCTAATCCTCTTAATGCATAACCCAATTCAATAAGTACATTTGGATTTGGTGTTGGTCTTCCTTTTCTAGGGTGTGCAATTATAGAAACATCTGCAACAAATAC
>CAIMAO010000018.1 GCA_903838985.1 uncultured bacterium
ATACTTGTGGAAAAAACAAATAATGCAAAAGATGGTGATATTGTAATTGCCGAAGTAGACGGAGAATTTACCTTGAAATATTTTAGATGTTTTGGAGCCAAAGTGTGGCTCGAGCCAGCCAATAAAAATTTCAAACCAATTTATCCAACCCAGAGTTTGAATGTGATAGCGAAACTAAAGGCGGTCATTCGGAAATATTAGTAGTTATTTTTAATCATTAAAATTTGGTATAATATGCTTATAAATATATGATTGATGTAAGTAAACAAAACTACACAGAAACACTTTCACAGATAGGAGAATTATGTGAGTTGATTGAAAAACTCGAAAAAAAATTTTATTTACAATTACCACAAGAAATATCAAATAAAGCTACCTCTACTAAAGATGTATTTATAAATTGGATAGAAGAAGCCGAATTTACTTTACAAAATTACAAAATTACAAAATATGAATAAGACAATAAACAAAAGTAATAATAAAAAGTATTCTGTTGTATCTTTATTTTCTGGATGTGGTGGACTTGATCTTGGTTTTAAGGGGGATTTTTCTTTTTTGGATAAAAAATACAATTCAAGATCTTTTGAAATAAAATGGGCGAATGACTTTGACAGTAATGCTTGCATGACTTTTTCTAAAAATTTTAATGATCCTGTTGTTTGTGGAGATATAGTACAAATACTCAAAGGTAATTATCCAGATTTACTAAGTCCTAAAATACCACAAACAGCAGACGTCGTTTTGGGAGGATTCCCGTGTCAAGAATTTAGTCTTGCAGGAAAGCGTCGAGGTTTTAGAAGTAAAAGAGGGCTTTTATATAAAAGTATGGTTGAAACAGTCAGCAGAATAAGACCCGCTCTTTTTGTAGCTGAAAATGTAAAGGGGCTTTTAAGTATGGATAATGGTGAAGCAATAAAAACAATCGTTAAAGATTTTTCAGATCTTGGTTATAATGTTGTTTATAAATTACATCATGCTGCAGATTTTGGTGTTCCTCAAAATAGAGAGCGTGTGATTATTGTGGGTACTGATAAAAAAAGGAATCTTCCGACTTTTGAGTATCCAAACCCAATTCATACTAAAGAAAACTGGATAAATTTAATGCAAGCAATAGGTGATCTTGAAAATAAGCTAGAGGGAGAAGTTGAAAATCATTATTGGTCTAGGGCTAAAATGTTTGAGGGAACACAAGGTAATAGTGTCATTAGTAAAGACAAGATTGGTCCAACAATGAGAGCCGAACATCATGGCAATATTGAATTTCATTGGAATAGAAAAAGACGTTTATCCGCAAGAGAAGCGGCACGAATTCAAACCTTTCCTGATGATTTTATTTTTTATCCGTCAACCTCCAGTGCTTATAAACAAATAGGGAATGCGGTCCCCCCAGTTTTAGGGTGGAATATTGCAAAAGCCGTTGAAATCTTTTTAGATAAATATTTGGTATAATATATGCATGTCTAATTATTTGAAACAGTTGTTTTCCGATATTGATATAATAGAAAGAGTTAAAGATAGAATGCCTAAGTTATTTCAACTTGCCGAGATGGATAGTTCTCGTGCTGGCAAATTGGGGATGGAAGTAGGATCAACTAGGGAAAGAATAATAATTGCGCTTTTAATTTATAAATTTGGAGAGGAAAATGTTAAAATGGATATACCCATTACTGAAGCAGACATTGATGCAATATTATTTAACAACCCAATTTCAATAAAAACTATAAGTGGAGATTTATCTGGAGTTAAATTAATATGGACAGTTGACGCAAGAAAAGCTTTAGAATTTAGTAAAAATTATATACCAACTACCGATATTTTATTAGTAAATATAAAATGGAACAATATAGGTGCTTTTTACTTTTTTCCAAAAGAGAGCCAGGTTAGAGTTTTTAATAATTTAGGGGTAAAAAAATATTTAAAATTACCTAAAAAGGGTACTAATCCAAGAGGAGTTGAAATAACTAAAAAAGCGTTAGAGTTATTAACTTTAGATAAATATGCTATGTCTATACCTATAAATTGGAAAAGAGAAGAAATCAGATATCGTATCTATGATAGATGGCTTGAGTTATGGAAGAAATAAAAATTTTCTAAAAATCAAAAATCCCGCAGAAAGCGGGATTTTTGATTTTATCTCGAGATAAATATTATTCTACTGCGTCCTTCAAAGCCTTTGCAGCTCTGAATTTTGGAACTTTTTTAGCAGCAACTTTAACTTGCTCTCCAGTTTTTGGATTGCGAGCCATTCTTGCAGCTCGGCCTTTTACTGAAAAGATTCCGAAGCCAGCGATTGAAACTTCACCACCCTTTTTCATGGTTGCGATAATAGCATCAAAAACACTGTCTACGATTTCTTCAGCTTGTACTTTTGTACCTCCAAGCTTTCCATGTATTAATTCAACTATTGCTTGTTTATTCATATGATTTATAAAAACGATTTTTATAATATTTCGACCATTTAACTAACAAATTACTACTTATACATTATATACCAAGGGTTTTTTAAGGCAACCCCTGCCAAATTATCTCAAACATCTCCTTTTGAATCTCAATAATGCTTTTATTTTCAATTACAATTGCTACTTGGGGCTTGTAAAGCTGAAACATCACGAGTTTGTAAGGGGTTATGACGAGATCAACGTGAAATTTTGAATTTTTTGGAAGAATTTTTACCTCTTCATTGAAATTTTTTTCAGTTTGCTTTCTTTTTTGAGCTATTTCTGAGTCAGTAAATAGTAATTTTGTATCAATGCCAATTTTGGCTCGCTTTTCGACGTGGTTTTTAAGGAAAAATTCCTCATCAGACCCTTGCCACTCTTTAACATTTGAAATAGCATAATAAAATTCATGAGGTTTTAGGTCTTTTAATAGGTCATCGTAAATATTCTTAATGGACTTGAGTCCACTGTAGAATTTTATTGAGCTTTCCGTACCTTTTAAATGATAAAGACCTTCGAGCTCCGGCAACATCCTTGAGAGAAGCATTTTTTTAACATCTAAAGAGTTTTCTAATCGTTCGGGATGCTCGGCAGAATAGAGAGTTTTAAAACCATGAATTTCTTTTTTCATTAAGCCCTTTCTCTCTAACGCATCGATGATTTCATATATTGTTGTTCTTTTAACTTCAGATACTTTTGAAAGTTTTAATATTGTCGATGCTCCAAGTGAAAGGGAAGCGAGATAAACTTTTGCTTCTTTTTCTTCGAGACCTAATTGTATTAGAGAATCAAATATTTTTTCGTTTTTCATACCATTAGAAATTTTAATTAATAAGAATTTGTTTTTTGCCTTTTGTCCGCTGAATTTCTAACGGGACAAGTGGTATGTTGTCGAAAACTTCGAAAACATATATTTTATACAAAGTAAGGCTAAAAATCAAGTTTTCAGCATTTTGTCGACAAATATGACAACCCCTCTAATTTATGAGATAATAATTATATAAAAAATAATTTACAAATTACACGTTGTAAATTGTTGTTAGTATTATAAATTTAGTGTAAAATTAATATATATGAAAAAAAATATAGTTTTGTGGGTGGTAGTTTTGATAGTTGTTATTGCAGGTATTTTTGTATTATTAAAAAATAAAAGCGGTGTACCAGTAGTGAAAAATGAAAATAATACTGGTCTTTATAATGGTGTAATAAAAGCTGGTCACATGGTGGCCATTGATATGTCGCCGTTGTTTATCGCAAAGGAAGCTGGCTATTTTAAAGACGAGGGATTGAATGTTGAAACAGTCTTCTTCTCTAATCCTGGAGATCAAAATGCGGCACTTGCTGGTGGAAGTTTACAATTTGCAACGAATCCGTTTACTCTTGCATACTTAGGTCAGAATAGTGGCGTGCCAATGCGTATTCTTTCTAACGCTGGTGGTAATGGCGTGATACAAGTTGTTATTCAGGGTAAATACAAGGTTTCTTCTATGACAGACTTAGTTGCTTATGTAAAAGCACACCCAAAAGAAAAATTAAAAGTTGGAACACTTCGTGGAGATACTCTTGATATGATTCTTTACAAAGTCTTTAAAGATAATGGACTTTCTTATGATAACTTTGATATGGTTTGGTTTGATGATTTACTTGCTATGGTGCAATCATTTAAAACTGGAGACATTGCAATTTTAAGTCACATCCAACCTTACACGAATGACTTACAGGTTAATTATGGTGCAAAATTGTTAACCGATAATGCAATTGTTTGGGGAAAAGGGACACCAAACGTTACCACTATCGCACTTGATAGTTTTGCCAAGCAGTATCCACAAACAGTTGTGAAATTCTTAAGAGCTGAAAATCGTGCTTTAGAGTTAATAAAAAATAATCCAGAAGAAGCAGTGAAAATTTTGTCAGGTAAGAATTATTTTAAAACTTCCGATGAAGTATTGCTCTCTGCATTTAAAACTCAAAAAGAAGCTACGATGTATCCAAATGTTGAAGGTATGATGACTGCGATTAATGATATGGTTGCACAAAATTATATTAAACAACCAACAGTAAATATTGTTGATACTTCTTATCTTGATCAAGCACTAAAGTAATTTTATTAATTTATTAAATTCATGAAGAAAATCTCTCAGAGAACAATCTCGACTATCTGTGCATTTATTTCAATTATAGTCCTTATTGGTCTCTGGGAGATTTCTGGTTTTATGGGGTGGAAATATACACATATTTTTCCACCACCATCACATTTTATCAGAGAACTTTCTAATAATGGCTTTCGAGTTGGGCTTGGTTCACAAGGAGCTGGAATTCCACAATCAATTGCCTCTAGCTTTCTTAGGGTTTTCACAGGGCTTGGAATAGGTTTTGTCTTTGCCCTATTTGCAGGTATGGCTATTAGTATGTCTATTTGGGTAAAGCGTTTTGTTATGCCAGTTGTTGAGTTACTTGCACCAATTGCACCAATTGCCTGGATTCCACTTGCTCTTGTTGTTTTTGGTATTGGAAATCAAACTGCTATTTTTATTGTTTTTATGGGTGTATTTTTTATGCTTACTATTGCAACTGTCAAAGCAATCGAAACAGTTCCAGAACATCTTTTAAATGTAGCTCGTACATTTGGTGCTCACAAATGGCAACTTTGGGTGCATGTGATTTTTCCTTATATTCTGCCTCAAGTATTTACTATTTTACGTATTAATTTTATAGCAGCTTGGATGGCAGTCCTTGCTGCTGAGATGACTGGATTACGTGATGGTTTAGGTGCCATCATTATGAATGGACGCAATCTTTTTGATAATAATTTAATTCTTTTAGGGATGTCTCTTATCGGAGTGTCCGGTTTTTTTATTGATATTATATTGAAATATATTCAGAGGAAGTTTTTTTGGTGGGATACTCAACGTTTGTAAATAATTATGGAAAATCAAGAAATAAAAAATAAAGAGCGTTCGCTTTTAGGTAGTCATATAAATTTTTCTCGCGAAGAAGATGAAAAACACGTACTTGAAATTATCCGTGATACATCAATTGCTTTACATAAT
>CAIMAO010000019.1 GCA_903838985.1 uncultured bacterium
AAATAATTATATCAAAATTATGAAATAATAAAAACAAAAAAATAACCTTATAAAATAAGGATAAATATATTTGCGGAGGCGGTGAGATTCGAACTCACGGACCCCGTAAAGAGTCTCTTGTTTTCAAGACAAGTGCCTTCAACCACTCAGCCACGCCTCCGTTTATTTATTTAACAATTTCGTCTCTTTTGAAAAGTCCTTTTACATCACTCCAGTTCTTTTTAGCAACGTGGAAAATATAGATAATATCTAAAATTCCGACAGTATTTAGTAGAAGAAGTGCTATGAACCATTTCCATTGATTATTTTTTGAGGCTGTCCAAAGTGAATAACCTTTCCAAAATAATGTCCAAATGGATAATACTATAAAAAGAACACTAAACCAATCATTATTAAAAAACAAAGATTGTGTATAAAATTGATTCATAATAAATATATTATACCAGAAATAATTTTTTTATGCTAGTATTTGTTTATGAAAATTTTAGGTATAGATTATGGAACAAAAAGGATAGGTATAGCTATTTCAGACGAAGGAAGCAAGTTGGCTTTTCCGAGAGAGATTATATTAAATGCTACAGATACTCTTCTGGAGATTGGGGAAATAATTAAAAAAGAAAATATTTCAGAAATTGTGATAGGCGAGTCAGTAGATTTTTCTGGAAAGTTGAACGCCTTGTCAGCTAGGATCGAAGTTTTTATTTTGGAACTTCAAGAGAAATTTAAGTTGCCCATATATAAACAAAAAGAATTTTTGACTTCGGTTGAAGCTCGGAAGGCGGGAAGTAGTAAAAAAAGTTTGAGCCAATCTCAGTCCCATAGTAAAATAAAACAAATTAAAAGTGGACGAATAGATGCAAGTGCGGCGGCCTTAATATTACAAAGATATTTAGATAAGAAAAATAAATAAAATGATAAATATAGATGATTTTAAAAAAATAGAGATTAAAGTTGGTAAAATTTTATCAGCAGAAAAAATCCCAGAGACAGATAAATTATTAAAATTGTCTGTTGATCTAGGAGAAGAGATGCCAAGACAAATTGTTTCCGGTATTTCTTTATATTTTCCAGATTGTAATACTTTGATTGATAAGAAATGTATGTTTGTCGCTAATTTGGAAGCAAGAATGATTCGTGGTTTTGAAAGTCAGGGTATGATATTAGCAATTTCTACACCAGATGGAAAATTTTCCTTACTTTCTCCGAATGATGATATACCAGTAGGCACGAAAGCTAGCTAAAACCATAGCACAAAAGAAAGTATTATTATATAATATTAATATGTTTCTAAGTAGATATTTTCCAATGCCTAAGTTTTTAGAACTGCCTTCTTTTGGTCTGGATATTTCTGATGAATCTTTAAAATTTGTAAAACTTATTCAAACAAAAGATGGCATTAGAGTCTCTCATTATGGGGAGAAAAAAATTCCTGCGGGTATTGTTGACTCTGGTAAAATAAAAGATCCACAAAGAATGAAAGAAATTTTAGTCTCTTTAAAAAAAGAAGAAGGTATAGAGTCTGTTCGGGCTTCTCTTTCTGAAGAACAAGTTTATCTTTTTAATTCTAAATTAGAAAAAGCAGGTCTTCTAGACATAAGAGAGGGTATAGAGTTCTCCCTTGAAGAGCATATTCCAATATCAGCTCAAGATACAATATTTGATTATGAATTATTAAGTGAAGGCGAACATGATTTAAAATTACAAGTCGTAGCTATACAAAAAAATGTAGTTGAAGATTTTTTTACTGTTTTTGAAGAAGCTGGTATTGTTGTAAATTCTTTTGAGCCAGAAGCTGAAGCTATTAGGAGATCTGTTATAAAAACAGGGGATATGGAGACTTACATGGTGGTGGATTTTGGGGAAAAACATTCGAGTATTTTTGTTATTTCGAAAGGTATGGTTGTTTTCACTTCTACTCTCGATGTTGGTGGGGCTATGCTTACAAGCATGATTGAAAAGAATTTCAAAATAAGTTTTGAAGAAGCAGAAAAAAAGAAAAAAGAATGTGGGCTTAAACGTAATGCTACAAATACAGAAGTTTTTTCTGTTCTTTTAAATGGTGTTTCTATTTTGCGTGATGAAATAGTAAAACATTTTTTGTATTGGAATACACACAAAGACGAAGAGGGAAATAACAGACCACAGATTAAAAAAGTTATTCTTTGTGGTGGTGATTCCAATTTGATAGGTTTAGCTGAATATTTTTCTGTTAGTATTAAAACCACAGTGGAAACAGCTAATGTGTGGATAAATATAGCTGAAACAGAAAAATATATTCCTGAGATAAGTGCAGATCAATCTTTAATATTTGCATCTGCATTAGGGCTTGCATTAGGAGATTTTAAAAATGATTAATTTAATTCCAAAAGAAGAAAGAGAAAAAAAGTCTAAAGATTTTCATCTAAGGGTTGTTGTTGTTTCTCTCGTGACGTTTGGCTTTTCTATGCTAGTAGCTGCTTTATTTATTTTGCCATCTTATTTCACTTCTTTTATAGAAAAAAATTCTTTTGATAAAAAAATAGAAGTTCAGAAAAATGAGCCTATTCCATTGCCCGACCAAAATGCATTAATGGCTATTGAAGACTTAAAAAATAAAATGAACTTGATTGAAAATGTTAACAAAAATAAATCTACTTTTTCTGAAAGAATATTAAATAAGATTTTATTAAAAAATATGTCTGGTATTAAAATTACTGGTATTTTATATAAAAATGATGCACAAACAGGTGAAGTGGTGAATATAAATGGAGTAGCTATAAGCCGCGATTCATTGCTTTTGTTTCGTCGAGCTTTAGAAAATGATACAGCATTCTCAAAAATTGATTTACCAGTTTCAAATTTCGTAAAAGGATCTGATATTAAGTTTAGTTTAAGTTTAATTCCATCATAAAATATGAAATCTTTTATTAAACAAAAATCCATAATCTTTTCAGTAATATTTTTCTTAATTTGTTGTTTTATTGTTGTATTTTTATATAAAAATATTATTGATAATAGAGAAAACGCGAAAGTTGTTGAGCAACAATGGCAAGAAGAATCTTCCCGTAGAGAAAACGCAAAGAGCCTTGTGGATTCAATTAAAACAGTAGAATCTGAAAAAGCAATTTTAGAATCACATTTCGTACAAAGTTCTAAAACAGCACCATTTTTAGATGCTATCGTTGCACCATTTTTAGACACAATTGAAAAATTATCCAATGAAGTTGGAATTAAAACAGAAGTTATTTCTGTTGATTCTCCAAAAGAAAGTACTTCACTTGTTGTTAGTATAAAATCCACTGGAAGTTTTGAAAATGTTTATAAATTAATTATGCTTTTGGAAAATTCACCTTATGATCTTGAGTTTGTTTCTGTTGACCTTGAAAATGTAAATGCTGGAAATTCATCTAAAACTCCACAATGGACAGCAAATTTAGAAATAAGACTTTTGAGTTTTATTAATTAGTAATTTTTAAAAATGGAAATAAAATTCTTAAAAAAAGAAAAGAAGTTTAGAAAAAAAGGTTTAGAAATTAGACCAGAAATTTATTGGGAGTATATTCTTTATGTTATTTTAATTTTGGTTTTAGTTTCTATTGTATTTGGTGTGTATGTCTTTATAGAAACTAATAAAGATTTAGCTTTGCCGGTTGTAAGTAATGATAGTAAAGAAATAATTGGAAAAGAAAGATTTGATAAAGTGCTAAATTATTTTTCAGAACGTGAAAAAAAATCAAATGAAATTTTGAATACGCATTTTCCGATGATTGACCCATCGTTATAAAAATGTTAATTTAAAAGAGCACATTATATAGAAATATATGTAATTAATTAAGTTGTTATGCGCGATTAGCTCAGTTGGTAGAGCAACCCGTTTACACCGGGAAGGTCGTAGGTTCGAGTCCTACATCGCGCACTCTACGCCTTCGTAGTTCAATGGATAGAACAGAGCTCTTCTAAGGCTTTGATGTAGGTTCGATTCCTACCGAAGGCACAAAAAAATGACACTAAAGATTAAAGTTTTATATGAGGATAAGGATGTTTTAGTCATAGACAAACCATCTGGTATTTCTGTTCACCCCGCAGCAGGCGGGGTAAACCCTGACGGTAGAACAAAAGACCCTTCGACTTTACTCAGGGCAGAAAAAACGATAACTGATTGGGTTTTAAAAAATTACCCAAAAATGAAAAATGTCGGAGAACCAATGGGTGAGATAGATAGACCGGGGATTGTTCATAGATTGGATAAAGAAACTTCTGGAGTTTTACTTTTGGCAAAAAATCAAAAAGCTTTTGAATTTTTTAAGAAACAATTTATGGATAGAGAAATTAAAAAAACTTATAACGCTATCGTTTTAGGTTTTGTAAAAAATGATCACGATACAATAAATAAACCCATCGGTAGAAGTCCAAGTGATTTTAGAAGAAGACTTGCCGGCCGTGGTGCAAGAGGGGAACTCCGTGAAGCAGTTACTGAATATAGAGTTTTAAAAAGATTTATAGCTTTGGTGCCTAAAAATTTTTCCTCCTGCGCCCTTCCGCGAGTACGCGTTGGGACCCTCGGAGATAAAAATTTTCAGGCACCAAAGCCTGAGAAGTTCACTTTTTTAGAAATTCATCCAAAGACAGGCAGGACGCATCAAATTCGTGTTCATATGAAATATATAAATCATCCTGTAGCTTGTGACTCTTTGTATAATCCAGATAAACCTTATCCAAAAGGGCTAGATAGATTGGCATTACATGCGAAAGCCATAGAATTTAAAGATTTAAAAAGTAAAACTATAAAAATAGAATCTCCATTACCTAAAGAATTTGAAATGGTGTTAAAATAATAAAATGGAAAAAGAAATTAAAAATTGCCAAAACTGTAAAAAAGACTTTGTAATCGAGTTGGACGATTTTGGATTTTATGAAAAAATTGGTGTATGTTCACCTAATTTATGCATTGAATGTCGTTCTCAGTTGAGACATATTTTTAGAAATGAAAGGAATTTTTACAAAAGAAATTGTGATTTGTGTGGTGAAAGTATAATTACAATATGGTCTCCAAATAAAGACACTCCTGTATATTGTGTACCATGTTGGTGGAGTGACAAATGGGATCCTATGTTTTTTGGAGTTAGTTACGATAAAGGGAAATCATTTTTTGAACAGGTTGGAGATTTATATAAGAAAGTTCCGAAATCGGCGCTTGTTGGTACTAATAATGTTGATTGTCAGTATGTAAATTATGTAGCTGATTGTAAAAATTGCTATATGATAGTTGAATCTTCTAATAATGAAGATTGTATCCATTCGTATTGGATACAAAAAACAAAAGATTGTGTTGATGCTTCTTTTACTCATCAAGTTGAATTGTCTTATGAAGTGGATGATTGTCATGATTCATATAGATTAAAATATTCTAGAAGTTGTTATAGTTGTACAGAAGGAACTTTTCTCCTAAATTGTCGTGGGTGTGTTGATTGTTTAGGTTGTGTTAATTTGAGAAATAAAAATAATTGTATATTTAATGAACAATATTCAAAAGAAAAATATAAAGAAAAACTTAAAGAATTCAAGCTTGATACGTATGAAGGAGTAGAAAATTTTAGAAGAGTATTTGATGACTTTGCGAAAAAATTTCCTAGAAAATACGCTGAAATATATATGTCAGTAAATGTAACTGGTAATTATGAAGTAAATGTAAAAAATAATCGTGTTTGCTTTCATTCGTATGAATCAGAGGATAATGCATACTCTGTTCATGTGTGGCGTGAAGCACGAGATTGTATGGATTGTCACACAGCAGGAAGAACTGCTGAAAAAATATATAATTCTACAAATACGGGTCTTCAAGCTTCAAATTGTAATTGTTGTCACAATTGTTGGGGATCAAATTTTGTTGATTATTCTTTTAATTGTCCTTTTGGTAAAAATTTATTTGGATGTATGGCTATTAAAAAAGAAAATCATATTGTATTTTAAATAAAAGATATTCTAGAGAAGAATATGAGAGAATACGTAAAGAAATCATAGAAAGTTTGAAGATGGAAAATAAATATGGTGAGTATTTTCCTAAAGAACTTATGATTCTTGGTTATAATGAGACCACAGCGATGGACGAATTTCCTTTGAGTAAAGAAGAGGCTGTATCGAAAGGTTTTAAATGGGAAGATACACCACGTGGAACATATGGTAAAGAAACAAAAAAATGGGATGAAATTGTAGATAATCTTGGTGAGTTAGATTTTGATGTGACAAAAGAGGTGTTTGTTTGTTTAGAATGCAACAAAAATTATCGCATCATACATAATGAATTTTTGTTTTATAAAAAATTAAATATTCCATTACCTAGATTTTGTCCTGATTGTAGACATTCTAAAAGAATGTTGTCACGTGGGCCAAATAAACTTTGGCATAGAAAATGCATGAAAGAAGGTTGTCAAAATGAATTTGAAACTTCATATGCCCCAGAAAGACCTGAAATAGTTTATTGTGAAAAGTGTTATCAACAAGAAGTTTACTAGCCTTTGGTTAATGTATTAAAATTATGGAAAAAGAAATTAAAAATTGCCAAAACTGTAAAAAAGACTTTGTAATCGAGCCAAATGATTTTAACTTTTATGAAAAAATGAAAGTTCCTTCGCCTACATGGTGCCCAGAATGCAGGATGATTAGACGTTTTTCTTTTCAAAATACTTGGAATATATGTTGGCGTAATTGTGATAAATGTGGAGAAAAAACTTTTTCTATGTTTTTGCCAGAACAAAGAATTATGGCTTATTGTCAAAAATGTTGGTGGAAAGATGATTGGGATGGAACAGAATATGCTATGGATTATGATTCATCTCGTCCTTTTTTAGAACAAGTTAAAGAACTTTTTGATAAAACACCTCATACTGCTAGCACTAGTTTATATACTAGTTTAAAAAATTCTGACTATTCAAATGCATTAGCTTGGTGTAAAGATTGTTATATGGTTTTTTGGGCAGATTATTGTGATAACGTATATTATTCATCTTTATTAAATGGTCTTAAATATAGTTCTGACTGTATTAGAGGATATGATTCAGAATTATGTTATGAATCTATCGGTTTTACAAAAAATTATAAAACCTTTTTTTCTGATGAATGCGACACTTGTGTCGATGTATGGTTTTCGCGTAATTGTTATAGTTGTACTAATTGTATTGGTTGTGTAAATTTACGTGGTGCGACAAATTATATTTTTAATATTAAATATTCTAAAGAAGAATATGAAAAAAAAGTAAAAGAATTTAATTTAGGGTCTTGGAAAAATTTACAAAAAGTAAAAAAAGAGGCATATGATTTTTGGAGAACAAAACCATATAGAGAATATAATGGGCATTCTTTGAATCTAAACGTAACAGGTGAGCACATATATACATCTAAAAATTCTAAAGAAATGTATATTGCAAATGGAGCAGAAAATTGTAAATATTGTCAGTTTATTACTGTTCCGACAGCTAAAGATTGCATAGATTATTCTGGTTGGGGGAATAATGCAGAAAATATTTATGAATCTACTGTTGTGGGAGAGAACTCTAGTTCAGTTTGTTTCTCTGGTGAATGTTGGCCAGACTCTTTAAATTTGCAGTATTGTTACTATAATATTGCTGGTAAAAATAATTTTGGATGTGTAAATTTAAAAAGAAAATCATATTGTATTTTAAATAAACAATATACAAAAGAACCATTCGACAAGTTCAGGACGCAAATAATTGCGGATATGGATAAGAACCCTTACATAGATAAGACTGGAAGAGTTTATAAATATGGAGAATTTTTTCCACTGGAGTTTAGTATGTTTCCCTATAATAGATCAAACGCTATGAGGTTTTTCCCTAAGACAAAAGATCAAGTTCTTAAAGAAGGTTATAATTGGATTGATACAGAAGATGTTATATATAAAATTTCTAAAACAGCAGATTCTTTGCCAGACAAAATAGTTGATACAAAAGAAGAAATATTAAATGAAGTAATAGGTTGTGAAAATTGTGGAAATGGATACAGAATAGTTCAAGGTGAATTGAATTTATTACGCAAGATGAATTTGCCTGTGCCACATGAATGTCCAAAATGTCGTGAGAATAGAAGGTTTGATAGAATGACTAAACCTAAATTATATAATAGGAAATGTGATAAATGTGATAATGTCATTTATACACCCTATGCACCAGATAGGCCTGAGATAGTTTATTGTGTAAAGTGTTATCAGCAGGAATTTTCTTAAAACCCCGAATGAAAGCAAAGCTTTATACGGGGCAGGTTGCAAAAATGAGATACTTGTGTTAAATTTGGATTTATGACAAAGATTGATAAAACAAAACTTACTTCAGTAAGTGTTGAAGATAGAAAAAAGCTTAATTTTAGTGCTGGAGACACCGTACGTGTCTGGTCTAAAGTTTTAGACGAGAAAGGTAAAACAAGACTTCAGGCTTTTGAAGGAATTGTGCTTGCTAGAAAACATGGTACAGAAATAGGTTCCACTTTTACTGTAAGAAGAGTTGCTTCAGGTGTGGGCGTAGAAAGAATTTTTCCACTTTATTCTCCAATGGTTGATAAGATTGAAATAACTAAGAAATCTCGTGCTCGTAAATCAAAACTCTATTATGTTCGTACAAAAGCAGTGAAGGATGTACGAAGAAAATTACGTTCAGTCACCTCAATGGTTGACGATGAAGTAGAAGTAAAAAAAGAAGAATAAAAAATAAAAACCTCCTAAATATGGAGGTTTTTATTTTGTTTAAATAATTAGTAGACGCTATATACTTGAGGTGATATAATATTTATATGGGGGATAGAGGACCAAAACCAAAAAAAATAATAAATGAAACTTGGAATCCAAATTTGGCTTACGCTATTGGATTGCTTGCCACTGACGGATCTTTGTCTAAGGATAGAATTTTAATTGATTTAACTTCTAAAGATAGAGAACAATTATTAAATTTTTGTAAATGTGTTGGAGTTAATTTTAAAATAGGTAAAAAATTTAATGGCAATGGAGATATAAGTTTTAGAATTCAGTTTAAAAATAGAATATTTTATGATTTTCTTTTATCTATTGATTTAACTTCTAAAAAATCATTAACAATTGGAAAGTTAAAAATACCAGATGAATATTTTTTTGATTTTTTGCGAGGGTGTTTTGATGGTGATGGATGTTTTTATTCTTATTGGGACCCAAGATGGAGATCAAGTCATATGTTTTATATAGAATTTATTTCTGCAAGTAAAAAACATATTGATTGGCTTCGGAATGAATTAAAAAGTAAAATTAAAATAATAGGACATATCACCATTGTCCGTAGAAAAAATAATTATTATCAGTTAAAATATGCAAAAAAAGAAGCGATAGAAGTTATAAAGAAAATGTATTATAATCAGAATGTTGTTTCTTTATCAAGAAAGCGAATAAAAATAAAGAAAGCTTTAAAAATAGAAGAAAAACAACAAAAAATATATTTGACAAAATAATGCGCGGGTGTTGTAACAGTAGCCAAGCTACCTTGAGGTGGTAGTGTCCGTAAGGACGTGGAGGTGCGAATCCTCTCCCGCGCACCAATATAAATTTGTGCCTCAATTAATTTGGAGAATTAATTATTTAAAAATAATTTTTATATGTTATATACAAGAAAAGGGGACGGTGGAACAACTAAAACATTTAGATGTGATCAACGTATTTCAAAAAGCTCCATTATAGCTGAGGCTCTTGGTGCGTTAGATGAAATAAATTCTTTCTTGGGTTTATGTAAAGTTAAATCAAAAAAGGAGAAATTTTTTGTCCCAAATAAAATTGAAGCAGGACAAGTGATTCATGACATACAAAAGAATTTATTTATTGTTCAAGCGGAGTTGGCAGGAGCTTCAATGTCTATTGATGAGGAAAAAGTAAAAGAAGTAGAAAACATTGTTGATAGAATAGAAAAAGAACTTCCACCAATAAAAACTTTTTTTATTTCTGGTGGCACAGAACTAGCTGTACTTTTTGATACAGCTCGCACTATTTCTCGTAGAGCTGAAAGGAGAGTCGTGGGGGTCACAGAAGAAGGCAAAACACCAATAAATCAATTTACTCTTGCTTATTTAAATCGTCTTTCAAGCTTACTTTATGCGCTAGCTAGACTAGCAAATTATAAAGCTGGGATAAAAGAAGAAGGCCCAGATTATAAATAGAAAGTAGCGTTTATCTATATTTTTTGATATAAATAACAATGTATGGTGCCTATAGTGTAACGGTTAGCACTAGGGTTTGTGGAACCCTCGGTTCGAGTTCAAATCTCGATAGGCACCCAATTATATAATTCTATATGCAAACGGAGATTGTTAAAATTACAGATCAAAACAAAGAAGAAGTTTTGAATAGGGCAGCAGACATTATAAAAAATGGAGATTTGGTTGTTTTTCCGACTGAGACTGTCTATGGTTTAGGAGCGAGTGTTTTTGATGAAAAAGCTTTATCTAAAATTTTTATTGCAAAAGGTAGGCCAAGCGACAATCCTTTAATTGTGCACATTAGTGATAAAAATCAGCTAAAAGATCTAGTAAAAAATATTACAGAGTCTCAACAAAAATTAATGGATAAATTTTGGCCAGGGCCACTTACTATTATTTTTGATAAAAAAGAAAATATTTCAGATATTGTTTCTGGTGGACTTTCTACTATTGCAATTCGTATGCCTTCAAATATTTTCGCACGTGAACTCATAAATTTAGCCGGAGTACCTATAGCTGCTCCTTCGGCAAATATTTCTGGTAGACCGAGTGGAACCACTGGGGAGGATATTTATAAAGAATTGGATGGGAAAGTAGATATGATTATTGAAGCTGGAGAATCTAAGATTGGAGTAGAGTCAACAGTTGTAAAAATAAATGAGGAATCTGTTTTGATACTTCGTCCAGGGGCTGTCACAAAAGAAATGTTGGAAGAAACTTTACACTTACCAGTAATTTTTGCGAAAGAAAAAAATGACCTTCAATCTTCTCCAGGTACGAGGTATAAGCATTATGCGCCCAAAGCCAACTTGGAACTTGTTTCAAAAGAAGAAATATTTAATAAAGCAGAAAGTTTTAAAAAAGAAGGTTTAAAAATTGGAATAATAACTACAATTCAGAATAATAATTCTTTTAAAGAATATGAGCCAAATGTTTTTATTTTGGGCGATGAAAATAATTTAGAAGAAATATCTCAGAAGCTTTATAGTGCATTACGATTTTTTGATGATAAAAATGTGGATATTATTTTATGTCAGAATTTTAAAGAAGAGGGAATAGGTGTCGCTATTATGGATCGACTTGGGCGCGCCAGTGCAAAAAAATCTTAATATAAAAAATGCCTATTTTCTTTAAATATGGCATAATTTAAATATGGCAAAGAAAAGTATTTTAGAAAAGATTTTTAGTGCGCCAGCAGAAGTGTTGGAAAAAAGTGTAGAACTGGAGCAAGAAATTAAAGAAGATATTGAAAAACAAGAGCCAATCAAAGAAGCAAAACAGTATTGGAAAACATTAGGTCCCGGGCTTACGACAGGAGCAGCAGATGATGATCCTTCTGGTATTGCAACATACTCACAAATGGGAGCTTCACGTGGCTTTAATTTGATTTGGCTTTCACTTTTTTCTTTCCCTCTAATGGGAGCTATCCAAGAAATGTGTGCTCGTATTGGCATGACGACGGGTGTCGGACTTGCAACAAACATTAAAAGACATTTCTCAAAAAAACTTTTATATTTTTGTACCATACTTTTATTATTTGCAAATGTATTTAACATAGGTGCGGATTTAGGTGCGATGGCGAAGGGAACACAATTGATTCTTCCTAAATTAGATTTCACTTTTTTAGTTTTACTTTTTGCGGCATTATCTCTTGGTCTTCAGATTTTTATTCCTTATAAAAAATATTCAAAATATTTAAAGTATTTGTCTTTAGTGCTTTTTGCCTATGTATTTTCTGCTTTTTCCGTGAATATAGATTGGAGTAATGTCTTTAAGCATTTAGTAATGCCAACGATATCATTTTCAAGAGAAGAAATTATTTTAATATGTGCAGCTTTTGGCACTACTATTTCTCCATATTTATTTTTTTGGCAAACCTCACAAGAGGTAGAGGAGCAGATATTAAAAGGTGAAAAGACTGAAGAAAAAAGAAAAGCATTAAATACTGGAGAAGACATACATAAAATGAGAATAGACGTATGGTCAGGAATGTTTTTATCTAATTTAATAATGTTTTTTATAATTGCTACTTGTGCTGCGACATTATTCCAAAGTGGAATCACAAATATAGGAACAGCTGCTGACGCAGCTCTAGCATTGCGACCTTTTGCTGGAGATTTTTCTTATTTCTTGTTTGCAATTGGTATCTTGGGTGTAGGGCTTTTGGCAATCCCTATACTTGCAGGTTCAGCTTCTTATGCAATTTCTGAAACATTTAATTGGAAGACGGGACTTTATAGAAAATTAAAACAAGCTACTTCTTTCTATGGAGTAATAATTGTGGCTATGGCTTTAGGTATAGTTTTAAATTTTATTGGTCTTGACCCTATAAAAACCCTTATTTACTCAGCTGTTTTCAATGGTATTATTTCGCCAATAATTTTATTCTTTATTGTGCGTATTAGTGCGAATGAAGAAATAATGGGTTCTTTTAAAAATAAAAAAATAACCAATATCATAGGATGGTTTAGTGTGGTCTTATTGTTTGTTGTAAGTATTGGTACGATAATCTTTCTTTTTAGTTAAAATATTTTATGGAAATTATTAAAAATTATGATTTAAAAAAATTAAATACCTTCGGAGTTTCTGCTCAGACAAAATTTTTTGTTGAGTTAAATAATGAAAATGATTTAAAAGAACTTTTTGATTCTACAGAATTTAAAAATAATGAAAAATTATTTTTAGGTGGAGGTAGTAATGTTTTATTTACAAAAGATTTTGATGGTATTGTCGTTTTGAATAAACTAAAAGGAATAGAAATTATAGAAGAAAATTCTGAAAATGTTTTGATTAGATCAATGGGTGGAGAAAATTGGAATGATTTAGTTAATTTTGTAGTAGATAGAGAATATTGGGGTATAGAGAATTTGGCACTTATCCCGGGGACAGTCGGCGCTTCACCTGTACAAAATATAGGTGCTTATGGAGTAGAAATAAAAGACACATTAGAAAACGTTGAAGTTTATGAAATAGAAACAGGAGAGAAAAAAGTTTTTAAAAAAGATGAATGTGAATTTGGTTATCGTTCTAGTATTTTTAAAACTAAATTTAAAGAAAAATATTTTATCTCTGCAGTATTTTTAAAATTAAATAAAAAAGAAAAGAAAAATATAGATTACAAAGTTTTGATGGAATATTTAGAAGAAAATAAGATTGAAGTTAAAAGTTCTAAAGATATAAGTAATGCTATTTCTGCGATAAGAAAAAACAAATTGCCGGATCCTGTGTTGATGGGTAATGCTGGCAGTTTCTTTAAAAATATTTATGTTGATAAAAATAAAGCTGAAGAAATAAAGTTAAAATATACGGATGTTCCGTTGTTTGAAGAAAATGAAAGAATAAAAATTCCTTCTGGTTGGCTTATTGAAAAATGTGGTTGGAAAGGGCACAGGGTTGGGAATGTAGGTATACATGAGAAACAAGCGTTAGTCCTCGTAAATTATGGAGGGGCTACAGGCAAAGAAATAAAAGATTTTTCTGAACAAATAATTAACTCAGTAAATGATAAATTTGGGCTGATTCTCGAAAGAGAAGTCAATTTGATTTAGTGCATCTCTAGTGTATAATTAATGTATTATAAAATAAATTTTTCCGTTAAAGACGGATCAGCCTTTGGCTAATTTTAAATATGAAAGAAAATAAAGTAAGTTTAATCGTGTCATTTATAATTTTTTTAGCTGTCGTCGCAGCTTTAGTTTATGTTGCTATTAATAATAAAGCACAAGAACCAATACAAGTACAAACACAAGCACAAAATCAAGAACAAACACAACCCGTAGGTGCTGTGGGTACAGAACAAAAAGATATGCAAAACAATACACAAAAAGAAGGAGTAAAAGCTATAATTACAAAAGAAGGTAAAGGAGAGGTGGCAAAATCAGGGGATACAATTTTGATGAATTACACAGGTAAGCTTACAAATGGTAAAGTTTTTGATTCAAATGTTGATCCAAAATTCGGTCACGTAGAACCATTTGAATTTACTTTGGATGCTGGTCAGGTTATAAAAGGTTGGGATATGGGAGTAGCTGGAATGAAAGTTGGGGAAAAAAGAACACTTGAAATTCCAGCGGAATTTGCTTATGGAGTTCCTGGTATTGTTGACCCAGTTACAAAAATCGTAGTTATTCCACCAAATGCAACTTTGATTTTTGATGTTGAACTTGTCTCTATTAAAAAATAATTTACATTCTTAAATGGATGTATCATAAAAATATGAATATGACACCTGAATTAAAAGCGAAAATGTATAGTGGTTTGAGAATAGCCTTGATTGTCTTTTTTGTTGTCGTTGCTGTTGTTTTTTTAACAGGTTTTAAGCAAGATGACAATAAACAAGAAAATACAATATCTTTTTCAGGACATGGAGAAGTGACAGCTGTTCCAGATATTGCAAATGTCTATTTTACTATCAACAAAGAAGCTAAAACAGTAAAAGAAGCGCAAGCCTTAGTCGCGACAGTAGAAAAAAGTTCATTAGATTTCTTAAAAGCAAATGGCGTAGCTGAAAAAGATATTAAAACAGCAAATGCTTCATTTAATCCTAAATATGAATATAAATATGATACTAAAGTGATAGTTCCTTGTACTCAATACAATTGTCCACCTCCCTCTGGTAAAAATGTTATCACTGGTTATGAAGCGACTGAAAGCATAACTGTAAAAGTTAGAAATACTGATGATGTTGGAAAAATTATGCAAGGACTTGGCACATTGGGAGTTTCTGATTTGAGTGGCCCAAATTTTGCTATAGATAATGAAGATGGTTTAAAAGCTAGTGCAAGAAAAAATGCCATAGATGATGCCAAAGCAAAGGCTGAAGTTTTAGCTAAAGATTTAGGCATACATTTAGGTAAAATTACTTCTTTCAGTGAATCTGGTAATTATCCTGTGCCTATGTATTCTGCAAAAATGATGGATAATGCTGTTTCTAATGTAGCTGCACCCGCTCAAATACCAAAAGGAGAGAATACTATTAGTTCAGATGTCACTATTACTTACGAAATACGATAATTGACTATTTTCAAACAAAAGAGTATTATTAAAAAAGCCCTTGAAAGGGGGCTTTTTTAAAAGGTTCGCCCGTAGGGGCTATGCCCGAGGGTTTAAACAAAAATTATAAAAATGTCAAAAATTACTGAGTATTTTAAAGAAACAAAAACTGAATTAAAACACGTAATTTGGCCAAATAGACGTCAAACCATTTACTATACTTTAGCTGTGGTTGTGTTGTCTTTCATTGTTGCTTATCTTTTAGGCATTTTTGATTTTATGTTTTTACAAGGGCTACAAAAATTAATATCTTTTTAAATTATGTCAAAACAAGAAACACAAGGCGCAAGAAATTGGTATGCCATACACACTTATGCTGGGTATGAAAATGTTGTTTTGCGTAATTTGAAACAGCGTATTGATTCTCTAGGAATGAACGATAAAATTTTTAATGTTATTGTTCCGATTGAGAAAAAAATAAAAATAAAAGCTGGTAAGCGCGTAGAAGTAGAAGAAAAAATTTACCCGGGGTATGTTTTGGTAGATATGATAGTTACAGATGATTCTTGGTATGTTGTTCGCAATACTCCACGTGTCACAGGGTTTGTCGGTGCTGGTGTTAATCCTGTTCCATTAAAAAATGAAGAAGTAGAATATCTTTTCAAGAAAATGGATACAGGTACTGTCAGACACAATATTGATCTTGCTATAGATGAGACAGTACGTATTGTGGATGGCCCATTTAAAGATCTTGAAGGTAAAGTAAACGCTGTTGACAATGAAAGAGGTAAAGTTAAAGTTCTCGTCTCTATGTTTGGTCGTGAGACACCAGTAGAACTCGACTTCTTGCAAGTTAAGAAGACATAGATTAGTATAAAGTTCGAAGGTTTATAAAGTTATAAAGAAATAAATAAAATCATGGCAAAAAAGATAACAAAAAAAATAAAATTACAAATACAAGCTGCTAAGGCAACCCCAGCTCCACCTTTAGGACCAGCATTGGGTCAGGCAGGAATAAACATTGGAGACTTCGTAACTAAATTCAATGCTGCAACGTCTAAAATGGCAGGGGATAAGGTTTCTGTAAACATTACAGTATATGAAGACAGAAGTTATGATTTCGTCGTAAAGACACCTCCAGCCACAGGATTGATATTAAAAGCAGCAGGAGTAGAAAAAGGTTCAGGTAAAAATACTACTCATAAAGTAGGTAAAATTACAAAAGCTCAAGCAGGTGAAATTGCAGAGAAGAAAATGACAGATTTGAATGCAAAAGATATGGAAGGGGCAATCAATATAATCGCAGGCTCCGCCCGATCTATGGGAATAGAAGTTAAAGACTAATTTAGTTTAAAAAAATTAATGCAAAAACTTGAGGAATTAGATTATAAAAAAATTCTTATTTGTTTGACGCTATATATAAGTTCTCTTTTTGCTGCTAACACCTTGGGAATAAAATTAATGCCTTTTTTATTTGGTACACATCTTTCTGTTGCAGTTTTTTCTTTTCCCATTGTATTTATTATGACTGATGTTATTGGAGAAGTTTATGGTAAAAAGATGGCAAAGAATTTTGTCTATGCTGGAATAATTAGTATTTTTTTGTTTCTATTTTATTCTTTTGTCTCAATGATTACACCCTGGGCAGAGAGTGGTTTATGGGCAAAGGAAGGATATAATTTAATTTTTAGTGTTTCTATCCGTTTTTCGATGGCCTCACTTGTGGCTTATGCGATAGGTGAATATCAAGACGTTATTTCTTTTTTCTTTTTTAAAAAACACACAGGAAATAAATATTTTTGGATACGTTCTAATCTTTCTAATCTTTGGTCTCAATTAATTGATTCTACTGTCTTTATGTTTATTGCCTATTTGGGTGTTATGCCAATAAAAACTATTTTATTAATTATAATTCCATGGTGGATTTATAAGGTATTTATGGGATTTTTATTTACTCCACTTTCATATTTAGGAATTCGTTTATTGAAGGGAAAAAACAATAATGCAAATTACACCAATTAAAACTAAAATTTTTTGTGAAAAAGAAGATTTATTTGATTTTATTAATACCAACATAAAAGGAATTTCAAATAATTCTATCATAGTTGTTACTTCTAAGATTGTTGCACTTTCTGAAGGAAGAACAGTTGAATATAAAAATAAAAATCAAAAAGTTAAATTAATAAAAAAAGAAAGTACCCTTGCGATTAAAACAAAATACACATGGCTAACCATTAAAGATGGAATGGTTATGGCCTCGGCAGGAATTGATGAATCAAATGCTGATGGAAGATTAATTCTTTTGCCAGAAGATAGTTTTGCCACAGCAGATATTTTGCGAAAGAAATTGATGAAAAAATTTAAGCTAAAAAATTTAGGGGTTCTAATTACTGATTCGAGACTATTACCCCTTCGTGCTGGAGTTGTCGGAGTTGCGTTGGGTTATGCTGGTTTTAGTGGTGTTAAAAATTATATAGGTAAAAAAGATATTTTTGGTAGAATTTTAAAAATGTCTAGAACAGATATTGCTGATAGTTTAGCGACAGCAGCTGTTCTTTGTATGGGGGAGGGTAAAGAACAACAGCCATTAGCTTTAATAAAAGATGCACCGGTTGTTTTTTTGAATAAAATAAACAAAGAAGAACTTTTCATTAACCCACGAGAAGATATATATCAACCTATTTTTGAAAAAATAAAGAAAATTAAAATAAATAAGCTTTAATAATAGAGACACTTTATTTTTTGCGTTTTTTATACTTGGGGGGTATATTTAATGTATGAAAAAAGAGACTAAAAAAAATATAAAAGAGGTACGTCCTAGCTGGGATGAGTATTTTATTAACATTGCAGAGAAAGTTTCAGAAAGATCAAAAGATCCTTCGACGAAGACTGGTTGTGTTATTGTTGATGAAAAAAATAGACCTATTTCGCTTGGATATAATGGTTTTATAGGAGGTTGTGACGAAAAGAAAATGTCTCAGGAGAGACCTATGAAATATTATCTAGTAATTCATGCAGAAATGAATGCTATTTTGTTTGCAAAAAGAAATTTAGAAAATTGTACAGTTTATTCACTTTATGCTCCTTGTGAAAATTGTTTAAAACATTTGATTCAAGCAGGCGTAAAAAAGATTGTTTATAAAAATTCAGTTGTTGAAAGCAAAATCAACAATATTTCGAAATCTATGACTAATTCTGAGACCAATGAAGCTATCACTAGAATGTTATTGTCTTCACTTTGGATAGATTGTCATAATATTAGTGGTAAGAGTTATTTAAAAGAAATGTGGGGTAATAAAATTCCTAAATTTTAATTATGACTAAAATTATTGTTGGAATAACAGGAACAATCGGTGCTGGAAAGGGAACTATAGTTGAATATCTTTTAAAAAATAAAGGTTTTGTTCATTTTTCTGCACGAGAAGATGTTATAAACAAAGAGATAGAGAAAAGAGGACTTCCAATAACAAGAGATAATATGGTTTTAGTTGCCAACGATCTTAGAAAAAATTATGGGCCGAGTTATGTTGCCGAAGAGCTTTTTAAGATGGCTCAAAATTCTGATAAAAATTGTGTTTTAGAAAGTATAAGAACTGTTGGTGAAGTTGAATCTCTTAGAGGAAAAGGGGAGTTTTATTTGTTTGCTGTAGATGCCGAACGAAAAACGAGATATAGTAGAATTCAGAAAAGGAAAAATGCACAAAGTGATGATGTAAGTTTTGAAAAATTTGTTGAACAAGAAGAAGTTGAAATGAAATCAGATGATCCTAATAAGCAGAATTTATCCAAATGTATTGGAATGGCAGATTATTTTTTTGATAATAATGGAACTTTTGAAGATTTATATAAACAAGTGGATGAGGTAATTGAAAAAATTTCTTAAAATCTATTGTATGTCACAAATGAATAATCATAAGGGTTTTTTTCGTCTCTTGAATGTTCTTCTCTAGAAGTTTCTAAGAAAACAATAGGAATAATCTCTGGGAAGAATGCATCGGCATCAGGAAATGATGCATCGACGTGAGTGATGTAAAGTTTATCTGCCTTTTCTATCATTAATTTGTAAATTATTCCTCCACCTATAACAAAATTTTCTTCATCGGGGTTGGAAGTTTCTTCTAGCAATGCATCAAGTTCTTCTAATGAGTAAACTACCTCTACTCCATCTGCCTTAAAATTTTTGTCCAATGTTAAAACAATATTTCTACGGTTTGGAAGGGGACGGCCGATGGATTCAAATGTTTTTTGTCCCATTATCACAGTATGTCCTGACGTAGTTTCTTTGAAATGTTTCATATCCGCAGGCAAATTCCAAAGAAGTTCATTCTTTTTTCCAATTTCATTATTTTTACCAATTGCAGAAATTATAGATATCATATTAAATTGCTATTTCGAAAGGTATACGAGGATAACTTTCATAATTAATAATTGTGGAATCTTCATTTTTCCAATCAAAGATTGATTTCCAATTTGTTGTTTCTATTTTTGGCAATTTATATTTATTTTGATCTCTCGAAAGCTGTTCTTTTGCTCCCTCTAAATGATTTTCATAAATATGGACATCTGCTAAAAAGCCAACCAATTTTCCTTCTTCTAGCCCTGCTTCTTTTGCTAGTAAGTGAAGTAACAAAGCATAGCTAGCAATATTAAATGGCAATCCGAGCATTGTATCCACAGAGCGTTGATTCCACAATAAGTTTAATTTATTATCTATGACTGTGACTTGAAATGCATAGTGACATGGAGGTAAGGCCATTTCATTAAATTGCAAAGGATTCCATGCACTGACTATCATTCTACGATCTCGAGGATTTGTTTTTAATGTTTCAATAATTTTTTTGATTTGATCAACACCCCTTCCTTCATAATTGGAATCAAAACTTTCGTAAGGAGCGTTGAAATGTCTCCATTGGAAACCATAAATTGGTCCTAAGTCTCTTTCTTCTAACATTTTCTTTTTTGAAATTTCATCATGTCCATATGGGGCTTTTTGTGGTTTTGCCCATTCGTCCCAAATGTGATTATTTTTATCTTGAAGCCATTTTTTATCTGTTATCCCTTTTATAAAAAATTCTAGTTCACTAGAAATCAAACGGAAGGGAGTCTTTTTTGTAGTTAAAAGAGGGAAACCCAAAGACATATCATGTTCAAATATTGTTCCAGCAATAGTGTATGCTTTTACTCCTGTACGGGTGTCAACTTTTTTTCCATTTTCCAAAACATTTTTTACAATATCTAAATAAGCTTTCATGTTATCTAGTATAACTTGTATTTTAAAATTATGAAAACATTGACCACGTCGCTCGCGAGCGACGTGGTTGACAAAAAAGAATAGAAATGCTATTCTTAAAACATCATTCTCATCTATCACATATTGGGAGTGACCCATTATGTATAAAAATAATAACTCACTAAAACCAAAGAAATTTGGGCCTTCTAAATTTGGCTCTAAAAAACCTTTTCACAAAGCTACCAGTGGAAAGCCTTTTATCGTAGGTAGTAAACCAGGTGGATTTAAAAGAAATGGCAGTCGTCCTAAAAAACGTGGTTTTTCTGAACGAATAGATTTTTCTCGTTTTATTAAAAAAGGCCAACATATAGAGGAAAAGCCTTATGTTTCTAAACATACTTTTGTCGATTTTCCATTTGATACGCAAATTCATAAAAACATAGCAAGAGCTGGTTTTATAAATCCAAGGCCAATACAAGATCAAGCCATCCCTTCTGTATTAAAAGGCATGGATGTTTTTGGTATGGCTAATACTGGCACAGGCAAGACTGCAGCTTTTTTACTTCCTTTGATTGAAAAAGTTGTTAAAACAAAAGGACAAAACAAAAGGGAAATAGTTTTAATTATGGCTCCGACAAGAGAGCTAGCGATGCAAATTGATTCTGATTTTAGAACTCTTGCTTTTGGTTTAGGAATATTTTCTGTGTCTTGTGTCGGCGGGCTTCCAATAATGAAACAAATTAGTGAAATAAAAAGAGGTGTGTCTTTTGTAATAGGTACACCGGGTAGAATGCGCGATCTCATAGAAAGAAAAGTTTTAGATTTATCTACTTGTCATTCTGTGGTGCTCGATGAAGCAGATAGAATGCTCGATATGGGATTCAGAGATGATATGATTTTTATTCTTGCTAAAGCTCCAAAAGAAGGACGACAAACTCTTTTCTTTTCGGCGACACTTTCTCCTGAGGTTAAAAAACTAACTACAGAATTTTTAAAAGACCCTGTTTTTATTTCTGTTATTTCTGGAGAAACAGCTAAAAATATAGATCAAGATGTTGTGCGTACAAGATCAAAAGAAGAAAAGTTAGAAAAATTACATGAAATATTAAAGAAGGAAGGATCAGATAAAGTTTTGATTTTTAGAGAAATGAAACATAGTGTAGATACTTTAACAAAAGAGCTTTCTCATTTAGGATTTAAGGTGGGTTGTATTCATGGAGATAAAAGAAGTCGTGAACGTATTCGTACTTTGGAATTATTTAAAAAAGATCAGATTAATATCTTGATAGCGACAGATGTCGCAGCTCGTGGACTTGATATTCCAGATGTGACACATGTTATTAACTATGATATTCCACAAACTTATGATACTTACGTGCACCGCATCGGCCGTACTGGCCGTTCTGGCAAAAAAGGAACAGCCTTAACATTTGTTTAATTTTCTATTTTTGGTGTATATTTACTAAATGCCATCAGAAAATTTAACACCTCAAAATAATAATAATCAAGAAATTTCTAAAGCAGAAGTTATTCAGCTATCTCCAGATCAATGGGAGCTTTTTAGAGATATAAAATTAAAAGCCTTAAAAGATTGCCCAGAAGCTTTTAAAGATAAATATGAAGATGAAGTTAATTTATCAGAAGAAGATTGGAGGAAAAAATTATCAGATATAAAAAAACAATACTTCTTTTCAGAAAAAGACAAAAAAATTATTGCTATGATTGGAATAGAATTTTTAGAAGGAGTTGATAAACAAAAAGTAGAAATTCATAGTGTCTTTGTTGATAGAGATCGTCGTTATAAAGGAGTGGGAACAGCTTTAATGAAAGATATTTTAGAGAAGATAAAAACTAATCCAGAAATTACAGAAGTTGTATTAAAGGTTCGTGCTACACAAGAAGATGCAATAAAAATATATAAAAAATTAGGCTTTGAAGTTTATGAAGATGAAAAAATGGAAGGGAAAGAAGATAAGGTTAAGCTCAAAGATGGTAGTTTTGTAGATAGAATTTCAATGAAATTAACTCTTAATAATCTAAACTAAAAAATCCCCAACTGGGGATTTTTTAAATTAAAGTTCTATTATTTTACTAACCCAGCTTTTTTGAGAGTTTTGTAAACGCCGTTTTTCTTGATTGTTCTCATTCCACGTGTAGTGACTTCAATATTTACACTTTTGTTTAATTCAGGAACAAAAACCTTCTTCTTTTGAAGATTTGGGTATTTTCGCTTTTTGCCAGTTGGATTAAATTTGGTGGCACGAGTTCTATTTGAATATCCGCCTCCGACTATTGAACCCTTTTTTGTTATTGCACATATTTTCACCATAGTTTTTTTATGTTATCATTAAATTTATCATTATGCAAGGAATTGATGCTGTATTTTTTGTTGCCATACTTATAATGTCTGTTGTTATCCATGAGGTTTCTCATGGTTTTGTTGCGTTACGTTTTGGCGATAGAACAGCTTTGTATGCAGGAAGACTCACTTTAAACCCGCTCAAACACTTAGATATTTTTGGTTCAATAATTTTGCCCGCATTTCTTGTCTTAACTCATTCTCCATTTTTATTTGGTTGGGCAAAACCTGTTCCATACAATCCAAATAATCTTATAAATAGAAAATTGGGGACTATTGCGGTTGCCGGTGCTGGAATTTTGGCAAATCTTTTTATTGCTGTTTTTTTTGGACTCATTTTACGTTTTTCAATAAATAGTGGAGTTTCAGAAAAATTTATTTCTATAATTTCTTCAATTGTTATTGTTAATCTAGGTTTAGCAATTTTTAATTTGATACCTATTCCACCTCTTGATGGTTCTAAAATACTTTTTTCAATTTTACCAAGTTCTTTCTATAGAATTGTGTCTTTTATTGAACAGTATTCACTTGTTTTAATATTGATTTTTATAGTTTTCTTCTCTGAAAGTTTGTATCCAATATTGGTTTTTTTATACCACCTTATTACCAATCTTTAGCCTCTCTTCTTTAGACAGGTATAGATATTTGCAATTTTATTAAATATATAGTAGATTATTCTCAGGGTCTTCGGACTCTTTTGTTTTCGTAAGTTTATATCGTATGCCAACAATAAACCAATTAATTAAAAAGAATAGAGTTAAAGTTCACGCAAAGTCAAAGACTGTTGCTCTTGCTCGTGGATTTAACGTTTTGAAAAACAGACCAGTATTTTCTGCATCTCCTTTTAAACGTGGTGTATGTACAAAAGTTTCAACCACTACTCCTAAAAAACCAAACTCAGCTCTTCGAAAGATTGCGAGAGTTCGTTTGACTAATGGCATGGAAGTCACAGCTTATATTCCAGGAGAAGGACACAATTTACAAGAACATTCAGTGGTAATGCTTCGTGGGGGACGTGTGAAGGATTTGATTGGAGTAAGATATCACATTGTCAGAGGAGTATTAGATACACAAGGAGTTGAAAAGAGAAGACAAGGTAGATCTCTTTATGGTAATAAGAGACCAAAAGAAGCAAAGAAGTAAAAAGTTTATAAAGTTCATAAAGTAATAAAGAAAAAATGCGAAGAAAAGTAAACAATAGAAATATAGTTAAACCAGATTTTATATACAATTCTCAAAAATTGGAGAAATTTATCAATTACGTTATGTGGTCTGGAAAGAAAGAAACTTCCAGAAAGATAATGTATAAAGCTTTTGATGTAATTAAAGAAAAAACAGGTAATCCAAATCCGCTTGAGATTTTTGATTTAGCAATGAAGAATGCTGGTCCTTTGACTGAAGTACGTTCAAAACGTATCGGAGGTGCAAACTATCAAGTTCCAAGAGAAGTTCGTCCTGAACGCCGTCTTGCTCTTGCTATGCGATGGATTCGTGATGCAGCTCGTAAAAATAAAGGACGCCCTATGCATTTAAAATTAGCGGATGAATTGATTGCTGCTTCAAAGAACGAAGGTGCTGCTATTAAAAAGAGAGAAGATACTCACAAAATGGCTGAGGCCAACAAAGCTTTTGCTCATTTTGCTTGGTAAAAATTTTTATTTAAAATCCCCGATGAGGGGATTTTTTTGTTTGACTAATTGTTAAAAAAGTATTACTTTAACAAAAGGAAAAAGTAATTATTTTTTAATAAAATAAGAAAGGCTCTTTATGTTTAAATATAGTGAATTGCTAGAAGCATGCAAGAGATCGGAGGTTGATCCATTTTTGAAAGGGTGTAATCTTGAAGCTAAAACAATATTGGCAGGTTGCAAATATTTTGATTTGTCTCAAATATCTTTTCCAAAGGAAGAGCTTGGACAGGTCTTGAGCATTGGGCTTATGGTTGAAAATTTGATTTCTCAGGTACAACCTAATACGTTTTCTGTTGTTGGGAAAAATGAGAAAATAAAAAAGATGTTGAAAACAGCCATGGAGAGCCAAGAGTTTTGGTTTAAAAAAGGGCTCGAGCTGTCAGCGACAGACAAGATTCTAATTCTCCATAATGGTAATGTTTTGGAGAAAGATCCAAAACATGATGAGTTAATGGAGGAATTTAATTCTGGCCTACAGAAAATTGTTGAGGATGCATCTTCAAAAGAAAAAGCTTCGTGGGCTTCTTCTCGAAATGTGCCTTTAGGTTAATATAAAAAAAGTGGAATTATTTTAATAGTTCCACTTTTTCATTTGCAAAACATACATTTATGTTATATAGTGTTTTTAGCGCAGATGCGCTTTTTAATATTAAGTTCTAAATTTATAGAAAAATATATGGAAAGAGACTATCCACTAGAGAAAGTTAGAAATATTGGGATTATTGCACATATCGATGCTGGTAAGACGACTACGACAGAACGTGTGCTTTTTTATACTGGTGTATCACACAAAATAGGAGAAGTTCACGATGGTGAAACTACTACAGATTGGATGGAACAAGAAAGAGAAAGAGGTATCACTATTACATCTGCAGCCGTCACTTGTTTCTGGACACCAACTTATTCTGACCCAAAAGATAAAAGCAAAAAACATCGTTTTAATATTATAGATACTCCTGGCCACATAGACTTTACAGTGGAAGTCAAAAGATCACTCCGCGTGCTCGATGGAGCTGTGGTGGTTTTTGATGGTGTTGCTGGCGTTGAACCTCAATCAGAAACAAATTGGCGTTATGCTGATGAAGCCAAAGTTCCTCGTATTTGTTTTGTTAATAAATTAGATAGAACTGGAGCATCTTTTGAACATTCATACAAAACGATCTTAGATCGTCTTACAAAGAAAGCTGTTAGAATGCAGATTCCCATTGGGCTTGAAGAAAAACATGAAGGTGTCATTGATCTTTTGAACCTAAAAGCATTTTATTTTGAAGGAGAAATGGGTAACAAAGTTATTGAAAAAGAAATTCCAGATGAAATGAAAGAAGAGGCTCTAAAATATCATCATGAACTTATAGAAAAAATAGTAGAACAAGATGATGAAGTTATGAATAGTTATTTGGAAGGAAATATTCCAGATATGCCAACTTTGAAAAAACTTTTGAGAAAAGGAGTTATTGCTAATGAAATTTTCCCAGTTTATGCTGGTTCTGCTTTGAAAAATAAAGGAGTTCAGTTGGTGCTTGATGGTGTTGTAGATTATTTGCCATCACCACTTGATATTCCTCCTATTGGTGGAACAGATCCAAATAAAAATGATGAACCTATTTTGAGACACGCTTCAGATGAAGAACCTTTTTCTGCTCTTGCTTTTAAGGTTGCGACAGATCCATTTGTAGGACAGCTTATTTTCTTCCGAGTTTATTCTGGAACATTAAATTCTGGTTCTTATATTTACAATCCTCGCACACGCAACAAAGAAAGAATCGGAAGAATATTGAGAATGCATGCGAATGATCGTGAAGAAATGAAAAAAGTTTTTGCCGGAGAAATCGCAGCTGCTGTGGGGCTTAAAGACACTATTACGTCTGATACTATTTGTGATGAAGAACATCCAATAGAATTAGATAGAATTATCTTCCCTGAACCTGTTATTCAACTTCGTATTGAACCAAAAACAAAAGCTGACCAAGAAAAAATGGGTATGGCTCTTAACCGTCTTGCACAAGAAGATCCTACATTTAGAGTCTCTACTGATCAAGAGACGGGTGAGACAATCATTGCAGGGATGGGAGAACTTCACCTTGAAATTATTGTTGATCGTATGAAAAGAGAGTTCACTGTTGAAGCAAATGTCGGTAAACCACAAGTAGCTTACAGAGAAACTATCACTGGTAATTCTGATGCAGAAGGTAAATATATTAAACAATCTGGTGGACGTGGAAACTATGGTCACGTAAAGATTAAAGTTAAACCAATGACAAGATTGACTAAAGAAGAAGAAGAAAAATTACCAAAGAATACAAAGAGAGCAAATGGATTTGAATTTATTAACACAATTAAAGGAGGTGCTATTCCACAAGAATATATTGCCCCTTGTGAAAAAGGATTCAAAGAAGGTCTCGATAGAGGAGTGCTTGCAGGATTCAAAATGGTAAATGTTTCTGTAGAGCTTTGGGATGGTTCTTTCCATGAAGTTGACTCTAACGAAATGGCTTTCAAAATTGCAGCTTCTATGGCTATACAAGATGCCTGTAAACGTGCACGACCAGTTATTCTTGAACCTATGATGAAAGTAGAAGTTGTTACTCCAGAGAAATTCATGGGAGATGTTACAGGCAACCTTTCTTCAAAACGTGGACTTATTGAAGGCATGGAAGATCGTGGAATGAACAAAGCTCTTACAGCTGTCGTTCCTCTCTCTGAAATGTTTGGATACATGACAGGACTTCGCTCTATGACAGAAGGACGTGCATCATTCACTATGGAATTCTTACGTTATGATATTGTTCCAAACAACGTAGCAGACACTATCATTGCAGCTAGAAAATAAGATTAAAAAACTCAGAGATAATCTGAGTTTTTTTGATAAGTGATATAATAATATTATGGTTATAGGAAATTTTGATAAGCCAAATAATATTGAAGGTAAAAAGAGCAAAGCTGAACTTGAAGAGGCTTTGAAATTTTGGGCTGAAAAAAATAAAAATCCGTTGATTTTTATGTCTGACGATCTAGATGGCCCAGAAGAATTAAATATACAAAAAATATAAAAGTTAAAAAACCAACAGAAGAAAATATTAAAAAATTTTTAAAGATTTTTAAGTCTTTTATAGAAAAACCAATTTTTACAGATGAATATCACCAGGATCATGCTAAAAGACGTGAGTGGGAGAAAACACATTTGAAAGAACTTAGCAAAGAAGAAAATGAATATTATCACGCTAACTCCTTGGGTCTAAATAATTGTGGTTCAATTATTGCTTGTTTAGATATGCTAAAAGATTATGTAATATTTTCTTCTAAAAAAGAAGGGGAAGAGAAAGAAGAATCAGAAGAAGATTTTTTAAAAAATTTTATAGAGAAAAATGAACATGGAGATTCAAAATATAACTATTTTACTGATGAAAAAAAAGTAGAGATCGTTAGAAAATTGAAATGCGTTCTTAAGGAGATTGTTCTCTTTTTGGAAGAGAATTTATCAAAAAAAGAAAAAGAAGATTTATATAGGAGAGTTTCAGAAGATATCTATGAATATAATAATAGCCAAGCTGAGATAGAAAGACAGGTCCCATATCTAGAATTACCAACTGTCACAGTGATGGGACTCTTGAAAGAAAAAGGTTTGTTGAGAGTAGTTGAAGAATTTTATGAAAAAAAATATGAAAAACTGGAAAATAAAGATTACCTTAGAATTGGGCATGAATTTGGGATTGTAGCCAGATTTTTATTAATGGAAATTGAAAATATTAATAATAAGTAGGTTATCTTGTATTATTTGACAATGTTTTTAAATTTGCTATTATAGTAGCAACTGCACTTTCTGCAGTTTTTATATTGGTTTTTTTTATAAAGCATTATAATTATTAGTTAATTAACCCACGCCTTTGGCGGGGAAAGTTAGTAATTAGACCTTAGTGACTGGTTCTCGTACACTGAGTTCTCATTATTAAAAAAACATTATGGCAGAAGAATTTAAAAGAGATAAGCCACATATCAATGTGGGAACCATTGGTCACGTTGACCACGGTAAGACAACTTTAACAGCAGCAATACTCCATGTATTAAATTTAGCTGGTAAGACAGTTAGACTTCGTGGTGTTGACCAAATCGACAATGCTCCTGAAGAAAAAGCTCGTGGAATCACTATTAACATTTCACACAATGAATATGCTACTGATGCTCGTCACTATGCACACATTGATGCCCCTGGACACGCTGATTACATTAAAAACATGATTACTGGTGCCGCTCAAATGGACGGTGCTATTTTGGTGGTTGCAGCTACAGATGGAGCAATGCCTCAGACACGTGAACACGTTCTCCTTGCAAAACAAGTTGGTGTTCCAAAAATGATTGTTTTCTTAAACAAGTGCGATATGGTTGATGATAAAGACATGCTTGACCTAGTCGAAGAAGAAATTCGTGAACTTCTAACCAAACAAGGATTTGATGGCGCAAATGCTCCAATAATTCGTGGTTCTGCTCTTAAAGCCCTTGAAGCTAAAGACTTAAATGATGAATGGGCAAAGAAGATTCTTGAATTAACAGATGCTCTTGATACTTATATTCCAATTCCAGTAAGAGATGTTACAAAGCCTTTCCTTATGCCAGTTGAAGATATATTCTCAATTGAAGGACGTGGTACAGTTGTGACTGGAAAAATTGAAAGAGGAGTTATTAAAGTTGGTGAAGAAGTAGAAATAATTGGTATTAAAGCTACTCAGAAATCAACAGTTACAGGTATTGAAATGTTCAACAAAAACTTACAAGAAGGTATGGCTGGAGATAATGCTGGCATTCTTCTCCGTGGTCTTAAGAAAGAAGATATTACACGTGGACAAGTTCTTGCAAAACCAGGTACAGTTACTCCACATGATAATTTCACTTGTGAAATATACGTATTAAAGAAAGAAGAAGGTGGACGTCATACTCCATTCTTCAAAGGCTACAAGCCTCAATTCTACATTCGTACTACAGATGTGACAGGAGATGTCACTCTTGCTGAAGGAGTAGAAATGGTTATGCCTGGAGATACAGTAAAGATCACAGTTAAATTAGTTACCCCAGTTGCGCTTGAAGAATCACAGAGATTTGCTATCCGTGAAGGTGGTAAAACAGTTGGTGCAGGAGTCGTCACAAAGATATTGGGTTAATTTCATGGCAAACAAAGAATTAAAAACGAAAAAGGCAAAAGATTTGACCGAAAAGAAGGTTAAAAGAACCGCTTCTAAAGAAAAAAAAGAAGAAGGGAAAGTAATTCTTCGTATTCGAGTTCGTGCTTACGAGAGCAAGATCTTGGATACATCTGTCAAACAAATCATAGACACAGCAATGCGTTATGATGCTGATATTATCGGTCCAGTTCCATTGCCAACAGAAATCAAAAAATACACAGTTAATCGTGCTTCTTTTATTTACAAAAATACACGAGAACAATTTGAAATAAGAGTTCACAAAAGATTGATTGATATTATAAATCCAAATCCGAAGACAGTTGAAGCTCTTACAAATTTATCTCTTCCATCTGGAGTTGATATTGATGTAAAGATGCTATAAATAGTTATAAAATAAAGTTTTAAACAAAACAATGAAATTTATTCTTGGAAAAAAAGAAAATATGACGGAATACTTCTCACCCGAGGGACAGGTTTTTCCAGTGACTATTATTTCAGCAGGGCCAATAACCGTCACTAGAGTTTTTGAAAAATCTAAAGATGGTTATAATTCTGTGCAAGTAGGTTTTGGTACACAAAAAGAAAGTAGAATCAGTAAAGGCAGTCGTGGAGCAATGAAAGGTGCTTTCTATAAAGAACTTAAAGAATTCAGATTGAAACCAATAGATGCGACAGATGTAAAAGAAGGAGATGTCATTGATGTTTCTGTCTTTTCAGTAGGCGATAAATTACAAGTTTCAAGTATTTCAAAAGGTAAAGGTTTCCAAGGTGTCGTTAAGCGTCATGGATTCGGTGGAGGCCCACGTTCTCATGGTCAAAAACATTCTGAAAGAGAGCCAGGTTCTATCGGTGGAGGTTTACGTACACACGTTCCAAAAGGAATGAGAATGGCAGGTAGAATGGGTGGAGATCGTATTACACAGAAAAATTTGAAAGTTATTTTTATTGACACAGAAAATAATACAATGCTTGTAAAAGGAGCAATTGCAGGAAAACGAGGAACATTAGTTGAAATAGTAAGTCGTTAGTTTTTAAAATATAAAAAAATGGAAGCAAAAATACAAGCAAAAATTTATGATCAAAAAGGAAAAGAAGCTGGTAAAATAGATTTACCCGCAAAGGTTTTTTCCGCGAAATGGCGTGCTGACTTAGTGCACCAAGTAGTAGAAGGAATGCGTTCAAACAAACGTGCAGGCACTGCTGACACAAAAGATCGTGGAGAAGTTCGTGGAGGTGGTAAAAAACCTTGGAAACAAAAGGGCACAGGTCGTGCTCGTCATGGATCAATACGTTCACCTATTTGGGTTGGTGGAGGAGTCACACATGGTCCACTTTCAGAAAAGAACTATAAGAGAAAAATTTCTAAGAAAATGCGTGCGCAAGCCCTATTTTCTGTTCTCTCTAAGAAGTTGAAAGATAAAGAAATTCTTTTTGTTGATTCACTTGCTTTGACTGAAACAAAAACAAAGAAAGCTGTAGAAGTTATGAAAAATCTTTCTAAAGCTTCAGGCTGGAGACCACTCGCAAATTCAAAAAAGCCAAGAGTATTGGTCGCTTTGAGTGATAGAAGTGAAGTTACAGAAAAGAGTTTCAGAAATTTGCCACAGCTTGAAATAGTTTTCTTGAAAAATATTAATCCGCTTGATGTTTTGAAATATCAATATCTTTTAATAGAAAATGGAGAAGAGAGTGTTAAGTTTTTAGAATCTCGTGGAGCATAATTTAAATAAATATATGTCAGCAACAACAAAAACAACTAAAAATCCTATAAAAAACCCAAGAGTCACAGAGAAGGCTAGTTATGCTTTCGAACACAATGTTTATACTTTTAATGTTGCAAAATCTGCAAACAAAGAAGAGATAAAAAAAGCAATTTTTTCTCTTTATAAAGTTAAACCAGTAAAAATAAATATACTACCAATACCTTACAAGAATATTATTTCCAAAGGCAAGAAGGGTGTTCGTGGTGGTGGAAAGAAAGCAGTTGTTTATTTAAAAAAGGAAGATAAAATAGAATTTATATAAACATGAAAACATACAAACCTACAAGTAAATCAAGAAGACAGATGACGAACATTAATTATCGTGATTTTTTGACTACCTCTAAACCAGAGAAGTCTCTTACTTATGGTTTTAAACGTTCAGTCGGTAGAAACAGTGCGGGCCGTATCACAATGAGACATAAAGGTGGTGGACACAAGCGTCTTTTCCGTGATGTTGATTTTCTATATAATAAAAAGGATATACCTGCAAAAATAACTACTATCGAATACGATCCAAACAGAAGTGCATTCATCGGTCTTGCAGTTTATAAAGATGGAGAAAAGAGATATGTAGTAATTCCTAAATCAGTTAAGCCAGGTAGCACATTTCTTGTATCAGAAAAAGCTGAACTCACACCAGGCAATAGATTGCCTTTACAAAATATTCCAGTTGGAACATTTGTTTACAATATTGAAATAAAACCAAAAGGAGGTGCAAAGATTGCTCGTTCTGCAGGTATATTTGCTCAAGTTGTGGCAAATGCTGATGGTTATACAAATATAAAAATGCCATCATCTGAAGTCAGAAAAATAGATGAAAAATGTTGGGCATCAATCGGTACAGTTTCAAATGAAGAACATCACTTAGAAAATTATGGTAAAGCAGGACGCAGTCGTTGGAAGGGAATCAGGCCAACAGTTCGTGGTACGGCTATGAACCCTGTAGACCATCCATACGGAGGTGGAGAAGGAAGACAAGGCCGTGGAACAAAACGTCCAAAGACTATGTGGGGTAAAGTTACAGGAGGAAGAAAGACACGAACTCCAAAGAAATATTCAAATGTATTTATAGTTTCTCGCCGAAAGACAGGCAAATCCAAAAAAGGACAATCATAAGATTTTTAAAAACACCCAGAAATGGGTGTTTTTGTTTGATTTTTTGGTATAATTAGGAGATTATAAGAATTTTAATTAAAATAATTTATGAATATTAATAAATCACAATTGGAACAAAATACTAGTAGTAGGGAATCTGTTTTTTTTGAAGCACGAAATGATGAAATGAAAAATTCGAATGATTTAGAAAGACAAACATCAGAAATACAAGCAGCTAGATATCAAATTGCGTTACTTCGTATGATGCATAGAACAAACGATAATCCAAATTTAGTGAATATATTAAATAATTTTATAACAGCATTAGATCACCAAGCTAATTTTGGTTCTTCAGAAAAAAATTTAAATGATTTTGAAATTTCTAAAATTATTGAATTTTTTGAAAAAAGTGCAGATGACTTGAGATATCTTTATGGGAATCAACCTGCAAATAAATCAGATTGGCGCAAGTAACTTTTAGAAATATTACACAACATATCAAAAATTCTGCAACTAGATTTTAAATGACTTAGTAAATTTAATGATGGTTTTAAAATTTGACTTTATTTTGTAATTTGATATGATGAACGGAAGCTCGTTAAGAGCTTTTTTATTGAAAATAAGGAGCAAAAGCGACTATATTTTCATAACCCTGTTAAATGATTTTAAATATATGGTTAAGTTCTATTACATATATGTTTTATTCTCTAATAAAGATAAAAACTTATATACAGGATATACTGAAGATTTAAAATCAAGATTTGAGCAACACTCAAAAGGACAGGTTCGTTCTACAAAAGAACGTAGGCCGTTAAAACTAATTTATTCTGAAGCTTGTTTAGATAAAAAAGATGCCATGCATCGTGAAAAATATCTAAAGACTTATCACGGTAAATTATTTCTAAAAAACCGGCTCAAATCTTATTTAACAGGGTAGTGATTTTTATACTCACTACATTCGTTAAAAATCAACTATGACACGATCAATCAAAAAAGGCTTAAATATAGACGAGGGGTTATTAAAAAAGATAGCAGGCAAAAACCCGCTTCAAACCCCAATGATAAAGACTTGGAAACGAGCTTGTCAGATATCACCTGAAATGGTTGGTTTCGTTTTTGGCGTATATAACGGTAAAGTTCACGTGGAAGTCCTTGTGACCGAAGACATGGTTGGTCATAGATTAGGAGAATTTTCACCAACAAAGAAATTCATGAAACATGGAGGAAAGATGCAGAAAGAACTTGAACAAAAGAAAAAGGAAGCTGAGATAACACAAGCTAAATCTGCGACAGCAGCTGCAGTAAGCGCAAAGAAATAATATGAAAGCATTTTTAAAAAATTACAGACAAGCCCCAAGAAAAGTCCGCTTAGTAGCAGGATTAGTAAAAGGGAAGAGTGTTAATGAAGCTATCTCAATGCTAGATTTTTTAGCTAAACGTGCAGGTTTCCCAATCAAGAAACTTTTACTTTCAGCTGTAGCAAATGCAGCACAGGTTGGTATTGAAAAAGAAAATTTATTTATCAAAGAATTACGCGTAGACAAAGGTATAGTCATGAAAAGAATGATGCCAGCAGCCATGGGCACAGGCCACAGGATAAATAAACGCACAAGTCACATCACTCTTGTTTTGGCTGAAAAGATTGCAAAAGCAGAAGTTAAAAAGATTGCGAAAGAGGTTAAAGAAGTAAAAGAAAAAATTAAAAAAGTAGTAAAGGATGTTGCAAAAAGTCCTGCAGTTAAAAAAGCCCGCCTTGACTCGGCGAGGCAGGTAGTAAAAGCTAAAAAAACAAAGTAATTTTATGTCAAAAATAGTTCACCCATATGCACATAGATTGATAATATTAAGAGATTGGAAATCTCATTGGTTTGCTGATCCTAAAAAATATTGTGATTATTTAAAAGGTGATGTTTTGATACGTGAATATTTAGAGAAGAAATTACGCACAATGTATGTGTCTTCAGTTGAAATAGAAAGAAATCAAAAGACAACTCGCTTTATAATACGAACTTCACGCCCAGGTCTCATAATAGGACGCAATGGTGAAGGTGTCACAAAATTGAAGAATGATATTTTGAAAAAGATGGAGAAGTTAAAACTCACGAAATCAGAAGATTTTAAACTTGAAATCGTTGAAGTTGCAAATCCTGAAGCAGATGCCACTATCGTTGCATATATGATAGCTGAAGGATTAGAGAAAAGACTTCCATACAGAAGAGTTATAAAACAAATGGTTGAGAAAGTTATGATGGCTCACGGAGTAGAAGGAGTGAGAGTAGTATTAGGGGGTCGTTTAGGTGGAGCTGAAATTGCTCGTACGGAAGAGTTGAAACGTGGAAGTATTCCGCTTCAAACTTTCCGCGCGGACATTGATTTCAAGCGTGAACGTGCCACATTACCATATGGTGTAATAGGCATAAAGGTTTGGATTTACAGAGGTAAAATCTTTGCAGATAAAAAGCCTGTTCGTTCAGAAAAAGAAGTTAAAAATTAATTAAATTATCATTATGCTTTTCCCAAAGAAAGTAAAATTTAGAAAGTGGCAAGTTGGCCGTATAAATCCTAAAGCTAGGACGCCAGAAACCCGTGGTACGAAGCTTGCATTCGGATCTTTCGGTTTAAAAGCTGTGACTCAGGCACGTGTTAGATCAAATCAGATAGAATCTGCCAGAAAAGTTATTTCTCGTACTTTGACCAAGACCGGTAAATATTGGGTTCGTATCTTTCCAGACAGACCTTTCACTGCTAAAGCAGCAGAGATGGGAATGGGAAAGGGAAAAGGAGATCCACAAGGATATTGTTTTGACGTTTTTCCTGGACGTATTATATTTGAAGTAGATGGAGCAGAAGAAGCAGTCGCTCGTGAAGCACTCAGAAAGGCTGGCACAAAACTTCCAGTAAAATGTAAGATTATTTCAAGAGTTCAGAAACAATAATTAAAAAGTTATGGCAAAAAAAGAAAAAGAAAATTTAAAAGGAATGAAAAAAGAAGAGCTTTATAAAAAGCTTGCTGATTTGGAAGAAAGTATTAGAGTTTTGCATTTCAAAGCAGAAGGTTCAAAGTCAAAAAATGTTAAAGAATCTGCAACAATGAAAAAAGAAGTAGCCAGAATCTTAACAGAATTAAATAAGAAAAAATAATTTATGGCAACAAAAACAAAAAAAGGAATAACAGAAGACAAAGACTTAACCAAAAAAGGAAACGTTTTGAGTGGAGTAGTTGTTTCAGATAAAATGGATAAAACTGTTGTCGTTTCAATTTCACGTTTTGTTAAACATCCAAAATATGGAAAGTTTTACAAAATAAATAAAAAATACAAAGCACATGATGAAGAGAATGCATATAAGACAGGAGACAAAGTAGATATAACAGAGACAAAACCACTTTCAAAAGATAAAAGATTTAGAGTAGTTAAAAAAGCATAATTTTATGATACAAACAGAAACATTAGTAAAAATAACAGATAATGCAGGAGGCACCGTAGGTAAGGTGTTTAAGGTTTTAGGTAGTTCAAAAAAAAGATATGCTTATCTAGGTGATTTAGTTATTATTTCTGTTAAAGTTGCTTCTCCAAGAAAAGGAGTAAAGAAAAAGGATGTATGTCAGGCTGTGGTAGTACGCACAAGAAATGCTTTCAGAAGAAAAGATGGATCATACATTAGATTTGATGATAATGCGGTTGTTTTATTAGAAAAAGGAAAACTTGATCCAAAAGCTGGACGTGTTTTCGGGCCAATACCAAGAGAACTTGCTGAAAGAGGTTTCCAAAAGATAATTTCTCTTGCACCAGAAGTGATATAAGTCATAAGGTAGAAAGTTTATAAAGTTCATAAAGTATAAATAAAATGAAATTAAAAAAAGGAGATCACATTATAGTAATAACAGGAAAAGATAAAGGCAAGAAAGGCAAAATTGTTTCTGTTTTAGTTGCAGAAAATAAAGTTGTTGTAGAAGGCATCAATATGATGAAGAAACATCAACGCCCAAGAAAGTCTGGAGAAAAGGGAAGCAAGATAGACAAGGCTATGCCTATGCACGCTTCAAATGTGCAAGTTCTAGATCCAAAGACAAATACTAGAACTCGCGTGGGAAAGAAAATGGTTGGTGATAAAATGGTTAGAATCACTAAAAAGAGTGGTCAAGAAATTTAATACAAATATATGAAACATTTAACTGTAAAAGAAAAAGAGAAAGAGAGTTTTGATAAAATGAAAAGTGCTTTTCATTACAAAAATATCATGGCTGCACCTAGAATGGTGAAAGTTGTTTTGAATGTTGGCACAGGCACAGCTATAAAGAAAGACAAAAATAAAAACGATGCCATTTCTGAACGTTTATCAAAAATCACTGGTCAAAAAGGAGCACTTCGTGGAGCAAAGCAATCAATCGCATCCTTCAAAATCCGTCAAGGTGATCCTATTGGTGTCGTCGTCACACTACGTGAGAAGAGAATGTATGCTTTCTTAGAAAAACTTATAAATGTCGCTCTTCCTCGTACAAAAGACTTTCGCGGTATCAATCCTGGAGCAGTGGATGATATAGGCAATCTTACAATCGGAATTAAAGAACATACAATCTTCCCAGAAACAGCAGATGAAGATATCAAAGATGTTTTCGGTCTTGCTATCACCCTCGTTTCTACAGCTAAAAGCAAAAAAGAAGGAAAAGCTTTCTTTGAACTATTGGGTATGCCTTTCAAAAAGACAGAAGATAAAAAGAAATAATTTTAAAAAGGGCATCTTGAAAGGGTGCCCTTTAACATTTGACTATTTTTCTTTATTTTGTTAGTATATCAGTAAGGGATTATATAGCTTTAATTAATCCACTTTTCTCCTTTAATTCTTTATTTTTAAAGACTTAAAGAAAAAAAGTGTGATATTGTAAAGCGTTCCCAAATTATTTTATGGCAAAAACATCAGTTATAGCTAGAAGTAAAAAAGTACCTAAATTTTCTACTCGACAGAAAAATCGATGTTTTCGTTGTGGACGAGGCAATGGTTTCATGAGAGATTTTGGTACTTGTCGTATTTGTTTTAGAGAATTAGCAAACGAAGGAATGCTTCCGGGTGTTCGTAAATCAAGTTGGTAATAATTAAATTATATGGATTCAATTTCAAACATGATAATAATGTTAAAGAACGCAAGTCTCGCAAACAAAGAGTCTGTTTCTTTACCATATTCAAAAATGAAAAATGCGATTGCAGAATGTTTGAAAAAAGAAGGTTATGTGAAACAAATTTCAAAGAAAGTTAAAAAGGGTTTTCCAGTATTGGAAGTGGAATTAGTTTATACAGAAAAGAAACCAAAAATTACAGAAGTTGAAAGAGTTTCAAAACAATCACGACGTGTTTATTTTAAAATGAAAGATATCCATTCCATTAGAAATGGATCTGGTCTTTTAGTTCTTTCCACACCAAAAGGAATTTTGTCTGGTAAAGAAGCTAGAAAAGAACAGGTCGGAGGAGAAGCATTGTTTAGAATTTGGTAATTAAAATATATGAGTAGAATAGGAAAACAAGAAATTCAAATACCAACAGGAGTACAAGTCACAAAAGATGGGGCTGTTTTGAAAGTTGTTGGTCCAAAAGGAACACTTACAAAAGTTTTTCGTGATGATGTGACAATAAATATTGCTGACAAAATGGTGACTTTGAATATAACTAGAAATGATAAATTTTCTAAATCTCTTTGGGGTACTTATGCTTCACATATTAAAAATATGATAAAAGGAGTAGAGACACCATACCAAAAGAAATTGATTTTAGAAGGAGTTGGTTTTAAATCTGAAGTAAAAGGGAAAGAATTTGTTTTTGCTTTAGGATTTTCTCATCCAGTCGTCGTCGGCATTCCAGAAGGCATCACAGCTACTGCAGAAAAGAACAATATTACAATCACAGGAATTGATAAAGAATTAGTTGGAAGTTTTACAGCTGCTATTCGTGCATTGAAGAAGCCAGAACCTTACAAAGGTAAAGGTATGCGTTATGAAGATGAAGTTATCAGAAGAAAACAAGGTAAAAAGACAGCATAGTTTAATTTTTATATAAAATTATGATTAAAAAAGACGAAAAAAGAAAAAGATTAAAAGTGAAAATTAGAGCAAAGATCTCTGGCACAGAAACACGCCCAAGACTTTCTGTTTTTCGTTCTAATAAGTTTATTTATGCTCAAGTTATCGATGACAAAAATGGTAAGACATTAACACAAGCAAGTGATGTTAAAATCACAAAAGGCACAAAGACAGAAAGAGCCAAAGAAGTAGGTGCGATGATAGCTGAAGCTTGTAAGAAGATTAAAATTGACCAAGTTGTTTTTGATAGAAATGGATTTAGATATACTGGACGTATCAAATTAGTAGCCGACACAGCGAGAGCTAGTGGACTTAAATTTTAATATATGACAGAAGAAGAAAATAAAAAAAAGAATAATAATCGCCGATCTTCATCTTTTGGAAGACCAAAGCCTGAATTTGATCAGAAGATTTTAAGTATTCGTCGTGTCACTCGTGTCGTTGCTGGAGGACGCAGATTTTCTTTTAGTGTTGCTTTAGTAGCGGGAGATAAAAAAGGTGCTATTGGCTTAGGTTTAGGAAAAGCAGGTGATACTTCTCTTGCTATAAACAAAGCACTTCGAAATGCAAAGAAAAACATGGTTAGACTACAACTTACGAAAACCATGTCTATTCCACATGAAGTTTCTGCAAAATTCTCAAGTTCATCTGTGTTACTTATGCCAAACAAAGGCCGTGGACTCGTAGCAGGCACAGTCGTTCGTGATATAGCTAAATTAGCTGGAATGAAAGATATAACAGGTAAGATTTTATCTGGTAGTAAAAATAAATTAAATAATTCTAAAGCAGTTATGTCAGCACTTTCTCAGATTTCTTCAAAATATTCAAAAGTAGTAGTTGAGAGTGTAATTAAAGATTTGAAACAATAATTTTATGCAGATACATAATTTAAAAAGAGAACATAAAAATAAGAAAGATCGCATAGTCGGTCGTGGTGGTAAACATGCTAAGACTTCAGGAAGAGGAGGTAAGGGGCAGACAGCTCGTGCGGGTAATAAACGCCGTCCAGAACTTCGCGATATCATTAAGAAATTACCAAAACATCGTGGTTATCAATTTAATTCTATCGAGATAAAACCAGTTGGAATTTCTCTTGATAAGGTCATTAAAGCTTTTGAAAAGGGAGGGGAAGTCAATCCTAAAAATCTTTTAGAAGCGAAAGTAGTCAAAAAAGTAAAAGGTTGGATCCCAAAGATAAAGATATTAAATGGTAAATTGGAATTAGCTACAAAGATTCAAGTTTCTAAATGTTTAGTTTCAGATTCTGCAAAAGAGAAAATACTAAAAGCAGGAGGAGAAATAAACTAAGTCATAAAGTAGAAAGTTATAAAGTTCATAAAGTAAATATAATGGAAAACTTTTTAAATAAAATAAAATTGATTTGGACTGATACTGTTTTACGAAAAAGAGTTTTGTTTGTCATTTTTGCTTTAGTGGTTTTTCGTTTACTTTCTGCAATACCTATTCCAGGGATAGATACACTAGAACTCAGTCGTTTTTTATCTAACAACCAATTTTTTGGTATTTTAAATATATTCTCTGGTGGTGGACTTTCCAATCTTTCTATAATAATGCTTGGTGTTGGGCCATACATCACAGGTTCAATCATAATGCAGCTTTTGACTATTATGGTGCCTGCTTTAAAGAGAATCTATCATGAAGAAGGTGAAGCTGGTAGAAAAAGATTTACTCAGTATTCAAGACTTATTACTATTCCACTTGCAGCTATTCAAGGTTTCAGTCTTTTAGCTATTCTTGAAAGTCAAAAGATTTTAGTAAATTTGACGCCTTTTAATCGTATCACAAATTTGATTATAGTTATTTCAGGTTCTATTTTATTGATGTGGATTGGTGAACTTATGACTGAGTTTGGTATTGGTAATGGTGTTTCTTTAATAATTTTCGCTGGTATCGTTTCCAGACTTCCTTCAGAAATAAGTCAGTTGATATTTACTTTTGATGTTTCTCAGATACCTCTTTACTTGATGTTTATAGCAGCAGGCGCTCTTGTTATTGCAGGGGTTGTCGTTGTTACAGAGGCAGAACGTCCAATACCTGTCACTTATGCAAAGCGTGTACGTGGTGCAAAGATGTATGGTGGAGGTTCCACATATTTACCATTACGTGTTAATCAAGCAGGAGTTATTCCTATAATTTTTGCTCTTTCTTTATTGCTATTTCCACAGATGATAGGTAATTTCTTATCAAGTTCTGGAAATGCGACTGTCGCATCTGTTGCAAAAGTATTAGCTTCATTTTCACAAACAAGCACTCTTTATGCTGTGCTTTACTTTATATTAGTATTTCTTTTCACATATTTTTACACAGCTGTCACATTTGATCCAGAAGCACTTGCAACTAATTTACAAAAGAATGGTGCATTTATTCCAGGTATTCGCCCAGGAGTTTCTACTTCTGCATATATTTCAAAAGTTTTGAGTCGTATTACATTACTCGGTGCAGTCTTCTTAGGATTCATCGCTGTTTTGCCTTTGATAGTACGTTCATTGACTGGTATCACAGCTATAGCTCTAGGTGGTACAGCACTTCTCATCGTTGTCTCTGTTGTTCTTGATCTCATCAAAAAAGTAGATGCTCAAATCTCAATGAGGGAATACTAAAAATATATTTAAAACAAAAAACTCCCTTATTGGGAGTTTTTTGTTTTGTATTCTTCTATTGCTTCCAAAATATCTTTTGTTACCTTAGAAATTGGTTGATTGCCGTTTATTATTTTTAGTTTACTTAAGCTCTGAAAGTATTTTACTGTTTTGCCGACTTGATCTTTGTGCCAATTTATTCTAGTTTTTATAATATTTTTTTCATCAAGTATTTTATAGTCAGCTTTCATGCTTCCTGTCCTTCTTTCAGTTGATCGCTTGTAAACTTCTTTATCAGGAAGACTTACATAGAAAGCCAAAAAATCTTGTTTTTTTTCAGCAAGGATTTTTTTTAATAATTGAGCTTCTGGTTTCAACCTAGGGTTTCCTAAGAACAACAAATCTTTATCTTTTGGTTTTTTGGAAATTTCTCGAATTAAAAATTTTTTCATAAGTGCTACAGGTGCTGGCTTGCCTTGTCCTGTCGTGCGTCTTACCCAATCTCCATCTGCGCTCTTTTCTTTCATTAATTTACGCCAATATATACCAGACTCAACAAGCTTGAGAGCGTATTTATTTTCTAAAATTTTTGCTTGAGTATCTTTACCAGAGGCTATCATCCCTAATAAAACTATATTAAATCCAAGTTTTTTCATGTATTTAATATAACATATCGGGGGTTGTTTTTTAAGCTTAAATTTTGTATTCTTAGTTTATGCAACCTCAAACTTTTGTGTTTTTTGGAATAATAGGCTCTGGCAAGGGGACACAGGTAGATTTACTTGTGGATTTCTTAAAAAAGCGTGACGGACGTGAGTGTCTTCATACTTCTACAGGTAATGAATATAGGAAACTCATAGAAAGTGGTAATTACACAGGCACATTGGTGAAAGATTCAATAACTCGTGGGGAACTTCAGCCTAATTTTTTGACTAATGCTATTTTTACAAATATATTGACCTCATCTTTAAATCCTGAAAAACATTTGATAGCAGATGGATATCCTAGGACCATAGAGCAATCAGAGAATTTTGAAGCAATGATGAAATTTTTCCATAGAGACAATATAGATATAATTTATATAGAACTCAGTAAAGAAGAAGCGTTGAGAAGAAATCTATTGCGTGGTAGACATGATGATACAAAGGAGGGGATAGCAAAAAGATTTAACGAATATACAAACAATGTAGTGCCTTCAATGAATTATTTTAAAGATAAAGAAAATTATAAGATACATCATATCAACGGTGAACAAAGTAAAGAAGACGTTCACAAAGATATTATTAAAGCACTTAATTTCTAGTATGGAAAAAGAAACTATTATCATTTCATTAGGTGGCTCTCTGATTATTCCTGATGATATTGATGTTTCTTTTTTGAAAGAGTTTAAAGATCTAATTATTTCTCAAATAGAAAAGGGAAAAAATTTTGTGATAATAACTGGTGGAGGGAAAGTTTGTAGAAAATATCAATTGGCTGCTAAAGAAATTTCTAGCCCTTCTGATGATGATTTAGATTGGATAGGGATAGCTTCTTTGAGATTAAATGCACAACTTCTCAGAGTAATATTTAGAGATTATACTCATCCTAAAATAATAAAAGATCCAAATGAAATTCTTGATTTTGATAAGCCAATAGTAGTTGGTTCAGCAAATGAACCTGGACATAGTACGGATTGGGATGCAGTTGTCATAGCAAAAAATGTAGGTGCAAAAAAAATAATTAATTTATCAAATACTGATTATGTTTATGATTCTGACCCAAAGATGAACCCTGATGCAAAAAAGATTGAGAAAATTTCTTGGGTAGATTATAGAAAATTAATTCCAAAAGAATGGAACCCGGGCTTGAATTCTCCATTTGATCCTATCGCTTCAGAGCTTTCTGAAAAAGAGGGAATAGAAGTAGTGATAATGAATGGTAAGCCAATCGATAATTTAGCTAAATATCTAAACGGAGAAGAATTTAAAGGAACAGTAATTAAGTAAAATTTTATTAATCAAACTTTTTTCGGTACGGATTTTTTGAAGCTTAAAAAATCCTGAAGTTCTCGGCTCGTCAGCCTCGAAACCCCTTCAAAAGTTTATTTATAAAATTTTAGTATATAAAAACATGGCAATAATAATTAAAACAAAAGAAGAAATAGAAATATTAAGAGAAGGTGGCAAGAGACTCGCTACTGTTTTATATAAAGTTGGAGAAATGGTAAAGCCTGGTATTTCTACTTGGGAACTAGATAAGTATGCAGAAAAATTAATTAAAGATATGGGAGATTATCCTGCATCACTACATTATCGTCCGGAGGGAGCAGATACGCCATTTCCAGCTTCTTTGTGTGTTTCGATAAATAATGAAGTTGTTCATGGAATTCCAAATAAAAATAAAATATTACAAGAAGGAGATATTGTTTCTCTTGATTTATTACTGAGACATAAAAATCTTTTTACAGATATGGCTATCACTGTGCCTGTGGGAGAGGTTAGTTCTTCGTCAAAAAAACTTTTGAAGGTGACAGAAGATGCATTGATGGTGGGTATTGATGCGGCGAGGGGAGGAAACAGAATAGGAGACATTGGTCATGCTATAGAGAGTTTTGCTCGCAAATATAAATATGGAATTGTAGAAGTTTTGTCTGGGCATGGTGTAGGGAAGGCAATACACGAAGATCCTTATGTACCAAATTTTGGGAAAGCTGGTACTGGAGCAAAGCTCGTGCCAGGTATGGTCATAGCCATAGAGCCGATGCTAAATAATGGAACAAAAAATGTCACCTTAGATAAAGACGGATGGACTTTTCGTACAGCTGATGGCAAAAGAAGTGCCCATTTTGAACATACGATCTTGATCACCGAAGGTGAACCGGAGATACTAACTAAAATTTAAATTAAGAAACAATGTTTTTTCGGTACGGATTTTTTGAAGCTTAAAAAATCCTGAAATTCTCGGCTCGTCAGCCTCGAAACCCCTTCAAAACATTATTTCTTAATTTAGCTTGTGATATAATAAATGGATGGAAGGAACATTTTTAAATGAAATGCCAAAATTCAAGACTCCAGAAGAGGAGCTGAATTATTTGCGTGCGCATGTGGCAAAAAGAGAACAAGAATTAATTGACACAGGACGTTTTGAACATGCAGATGAAAATGCAGTAAAGGATATTATTGGACAATATAAAGAAAAGTCACAAGAAGATGTTTTACATAAAGACAATATAATTTCTAAAAAAGAAACAGAAAACATAGTATTAGCATTAAAACCAGAAACACATGACACCATAATGGAAGAGCTTTTGGGTATTGTCATAACTAAAGGAGTTCGAAATGCTTTAGCTGTCGTGGAATCTATGGCCAACCCCCATATAGACGATGATTTCCACAGAATATTGGTTCAATATTTTAAAACTGGACAGTTAGCTGGTTGCAAAGAAGGAACACCCTTGTATAAATCTTTGAATATGACCCTTTTTGAAATTACACTTCCGCCACCAAGAGAAGAAGCTGATAAGCAAAAAGGTTTTAAAGAGTTTATCGGCGCAATGGAACAATTCTACGCTGGCATGAATTCTATTTCAGAAGGAAAAAATAATGAGAAAGAAAATTATTTTACTTTAGAAGTCGCACTTAATAACGTTTCTGATGAAGTAGTGGTTTACGCAGCGATACCAAATAAACACATTACACTTTTTGAAAAACAAGTGCTTTCTTTTTATCATGACGCAAAAATTCACGAAGTATCTGACGATTATAACGTTTTTAATGAAAAGGGTGGTTCAGCCGGTGCTTATGCTAGCTTTTCTGAACGTTCAGTACTACCAATAAAGACTTATGACAACATTGATCACGACCCAATGAATATCATACTCAATGTTTTTTCTAAATTAAAAAAAGAAGGAGAGGGTGCAGCAATACAGCTCATAGTGGCTCCTGCTGGTGAGAAATTTATTAATGAATTTCATTATATTTTAGATGATGTGAAAGATGGAATGTCAGTTAAACACGCAGCCGATAATTTTTATAAATTCAATAGAGCACTTTATAAAGCCACAAAAGAATTATTTTTTGAAAAAAAGAAAAAAGAAGAAACAAAAGAGAAATATATAAAAGGAAGGACTGCAGTAGATGAAGGTGCGGCAGAAAAGATAGGGAACAAAATGAAAAGCTCTATTATGAAAGCGAATATTCGTATCATTACTTCTGCACCGACAAAAGAAGAAGCAGAATCAATATTAGGTGAGATAGAATCTTCCTTCAATCAATTTTCTGAACCAGCAAGTAATTCTTTTGTTTTTGAAAAAGCTTATGGTAGCGATTTAAAGAAACTTTTTCATGATTTTTCATATCGTATTTTTTCTGGTGATAAAGTTTTACCAATGAATTTAAAAGAGCTTTCTTCTGTGTTTCATTTCCCAGTCGGTATAGGTAGTCAGCCACAATTGAAAGAAGCAAAGTCAGGGATAGCTCCTGCACCACTTGAAATGGGGGAGCAGGGAATCATTTTAGGTGTAAATAGCTATAGAGGAAAAGATACTGTAGTGCGTATGGGACGCGAAGATAGAATGAGACATTTCTATGTTATAGGTCAGACAGGCACAGGTAAGACTAATATTATGTTGAATATGATTAGCCAAGATATTAAGAATGGTGATGGTTGTTGTTATATTGATCCACATGGCACAGATATCCAAACTATTCTTTCACGTATTCCTAAAGAAAGAATTGATGATGTTATCTATTTTGATCCAGCTTATACAATGCGACCAATGGGTCTCAATATGTTGGAATATGATTCAAAATATCCAGAGCAAAAAACATTTGTAGTGAATGAAATGATGGGAATTTTTAATAAGTTATTCGATATGAAAGTGGGTGGTGGAGCAATGTTTGAGCAGTATTTTAGAAATAGTGCGTTTCTTGTGATGGAAGATCCAGAATCTGGTTCTACACTGCTTGAGATTACTAGAGTTTTGGCTGATAAAGAATTTCGTGATATGAAACTTGCAAAATGTAAGAATCCTATCATCAAACAATTTTGGATTTCTGCTGAACAAACGACAGGAGATCAATCTCTAGCAAACTTTGTTCCTTATATTTCTTCAAAATTTGATAACTTTATTTCCAACGACATTATGCGCCCTGTTGTTCTCCAACAAAATTCTGTTTTTAACTTTAGAAAAATAATGGATGAGAAAAAAATTCTTTTGGTAAATCTTTCTAAAGGTAGGTTAGGGGATATAAATGCAAACCTTATAGGTCTCGTGCTTGTTGGTAAAATTCAGATGGCAGCGCTTTCTCGTGTAGATATGTTTGGTAAACCCATGAATGATTTTTATCTTTACATAGATGAATTCCAAAATGTCACTACAGATTCTATTTCTTCTATTTTGTCTGAAGCTAGAAAATATAGATTGTCATTAAACATAGCACATCAATACATTACCCAGCTTGAAGAAAAAATTAAAAATGCTGTTTTTGGCAACGTTGGTTCTATGGCTGTATTTCGTGTGGGCACTGAAGATGCTACATTTTTGGAACCAAAATTTAAACCTCAATTTAATGCAAATGATATAGCGAAGCTGGATAATTACAATGCTTATATGAGTATGCTCATAAATGGTCAACCTACGAAACCATTTAATATAAAGACGTTGGCACCAGAAGAAGGCAATAAAGATATTGTTGATGATTTAAAGCAACTTTCATACTTAAAATATGGACGTGACAGAGAAGAAGTGGAAGCAGAAATTATGGGTAGATATTCTTCAATGAACTAATGTTATCCACAGATTCTATCTATATTTAAAAGGATTTTTATTGTTGTGTTATGTTTTTAAATTGCTATAATATTAAATATGTTTAACCGACAAAAAACTGGTCTTTTAAAGTATATTTTTGCCTTTTTCTTTTTCATTACATTTTTTCTTGTTGCTCATTCTGCTTCTGCTACCACATATTATGTAGATGCCACAGGAGGTAATGATAGTAATAATGGAACATCTACAGGTACAGCTTGGCAGACTACTACTAAAGTAACAAATGTCGCTGGAGGTTTTGTTGCTGGTGATAGTATTTTGTTTAAAAGAGGAGAAACTTGGACTGGAACTGTGACAATTGCTGCTTCTGGTACTTCTGGTAACCCTATTACTTTTGGTGCTTATGGTAGTGGAGTTCTTCCTGTTATAAATGGAAGTACTAGTGCTAACACAATATCTATTAGTGCTGGTTATTCACATATAACTGTTGATTCTATAAATCTTACTGGTACTAATGTTTCTAATGCGTTATTTAATATTGCTGGTACATCAGATGGAATTACCTTGTCTAATTGTACTTTGAGTGGAACAGCTTCTAATGCAATAAAAACTAGTAATGCCCAATTAACAGTTTCTGGGTGTAGTGTTTCAGCTACAGTAATTAATGGGTTAACTGATGGTGGAAATAATACAAAAGCAAGAATTGTAACTGGAAATACTTTTACTTCTGTATATTCTTCTAGGCTTATGGATATTGGTAGTATTGGTAATTTTACTTTTAGTAATAATACTATTACTACTTCTTCTGGTACTCCTGGTCCTGTCTTTAATGATAATTCTGGTTCGGGTGGTACTGTTGTTGTAAGTGGAAATACAATAAATTTAAATGTTGCAATGAATGTATCTGCTTCTACTGGTGTACTTTATTTTGTTAATGGTCCACGTTCTGTTACCGTAGATAACAATACAATTAATTCTACAATATCTACACAAGGAGGAAATATTATTTATATTAAAGATCAGCCTAATGCAACCATTAGTAATAATATAATTAATACTGTTGCTACTAGTACTTTATATTCAACTATTAGAATTTCAGCTAGTGCTAACGTGAGTATGCCAAACTTACTTGTTACAGGTAATACTTTATATTCACATAGTTTAAGTAATTATATTTTATACATTGGTGAAGATGCTGCTCCTGCTGCAGGTGTTGCAAACATGATAGATGGGGCAATAATAACACATAACAAAATTTATGGAGGTAAATATTATGATCGTAATGCTACTTCAACTGTGCATGGATTTTTATATGGATACAATAAATGGGCCATAGTTCGTTATAATTACTTTAATGCTAGTGTGTATGTTGCCATGAAGGGAGAGGACGATTGGGGATATAATGGTGATATTTCATACAATATTTTTGATAATAATGATCAAATTGAAGGTTTGATGATTAAAGGTCCTCAGAATATTTATATTCATAACAATACTTTTTATATTAATCCTGCTTATAGTGTTCAACAAGGACATTTATATCTAAATATAAACTCGGTTCATTATGCCACAGGTATCATTTTTAAATATAATATTTTAGTAGGTGGTCCGAAAATAAGTATGGATGTTGGTTCATCTTCGGGTTTTGTTTCAGATTATAATATTTACTATACAACACCAGCTAGTAATGTGAATTATAATATAGGAACTAATAACTACTCCTCCCTCTCCGCCTGGCAGGCCGCTGGTTATGATACTCACAGTACTTGGGTTGATCCAAAATTAGTTGATCCAACAAATGCTGATTTTCATATACAACAAAATTCTCCAGCGATAAATACTGCAGCAAGTACTGGTGTTAGTCCTGATTATGTCGGTACTACTGTTCCCCAAGGTTCATTACCAGATATAGGTGCATATGAATTTTTAACTCCTTCAGTACCATCTTCCCTTGAACAATATAAAAGTGATGGAACTACAGTCATTACTCATGGAAGTCAGACGAATGAATCTACTGTTGTAATGAAGTTTTCTATGGCTTCTACAAATGCTTCAGATTTATTAACTCCACAGATAGAAGTACAAGAAACTGGTACTTCATTTACAAATACTCCGACGAATAGTGGGACGGCTATTTCATATTCTGGTAGCCCTGTCACTGGCGTCGTCACTGTAAGTGGTTTAGTAAATACAAAAAATTATCATTGGCAAGCAAGAGTAACAAATACTGCGGGGAGTAGTTCTTGGGTTCCATTAAATTTATCTAGTGCTACTGATTTTAATATTTTTACTTCTGCTGTTATCGCCACCCCAGCCATCTCTGGTATCACAGCTCCAGTCACAGGTGCTACACCAACATCATCAATATCAGCAACAACGGAATATACAGCTGCAATCTCATGGAGTGGAAGTCCTGTAACATTTGCAGCAGCAACTGCCTAC
>CAIMAO010000020.1 GCA_903838985.1 uncultured bacterium
AACCCAGTCTATACCCTCCCGAAGGGTATGTACTACCGGTATACTACGGCCCGACTTTTAAAATAAAGCTTGTTCTAAGATATGGTCAACAATTTGTTTCGGGCTAGAACCAACATAAACGGAAGTTTGATGAAAATTAGAATCCTTTTTTAGGTCTGGAAAAAATTCAATTTGTTTTAGAAAAACTCCTCTCTTAGGATGTAAAACAAAATTGGAATTTAAATAATTTGAAATGTTAAGATGCTTGTGAATATTTTTTGAAATTTCATTTAATTTTTCTTTTTCTAAAGTAGAAAAACTATCTATCGCAGGCAAATTATAAATATCTTGCCCTCTAAACCCAGAAAGACTATGCATAGAAATATCTTTCCCAAAAATTAATTCTTCCACCAAAATACTTTTGTCGTGATTTACGATATCTTCTATCGCATCGATTAGTTCTGAGTAAGTTTTCGCAATATGCACTCCTATATCAAAATCATTCGTCAAAGATTTTATTACCCAAGGAGGAGAAAATTTCTCGTGTACTTCTCTTGCCTTCTTTAAAATAAATTTACCCTTTTCGCCATCAAAATCTTCTTGATAAGCTGGAATGACAAAATGTCTTGGCATTTTTACTCCAATTTCTTTCATATGATCTTGCAAGATACTTCTATTTTCCGATAAAAGAAAAGGAAAGGAATCAACCCCAATATTTGGGATAGCTAAACTTTTTAAAATTACAGAAAAATTTGGATGTGAAGTATTCCAAACCACATCAACTTTATTAATTAATTCTACTGGTTTTATGGGCAACCCTCCTACATGCCACACACCATCTCTATCAACCAAAATATCAACCGGTTTCCATTTGTCCGCCAAATTTTCATGAATATGTAAAATTAATTCTCCACCTATTTGCAAAGATTTTTCATAGTGTTCCCTATTCCCCCCACGCAATATCCCAACACGTTTGATACTCATATATATAGTATACCACCCTGTAGTGAATTTTTTAAATATGCGAAGCATGCAAATTTATTAATTTGTTTTTAAAAAATCTACTACGGGGTACCAAAAAACACCCCGCTTGTGCGAGGTGTTCTTAATTTTTTTAACTATATTGACCCTCAAGCTTTTTTAGTTTTGAATTTTCTTTTCGTAACTTAATAGCATTCTTAACCCTATCAAAAGTACCTTTTGAAAGAAAAGCAACCCCAAAACTTTCTGTTATACCAGTAAAATACATTAAAAAAGCAACGATATAACCCAAGGCACCTTCATCCAAGTTTTCAAAAGCTCTAGCAGGACTCAATATATAACCACCAGCTGCCTGTTCATCAATTGCTTCTTTTCTTTTTTGTGAGAATTCTTCAATCTTAGTTAGTATTTCTTGTTTTTTAGCTTCATCAATTTCGCTCCAAACTTTTTTTACACCCTCTGGACCCCCAAAGGATTCCATATTTTGATCAAATTTATTTTCAGCTTTTTCTATTGAATCTATAGTATAGTCAGGGTTAATTTTATTGTTTTGTTCTTGACCCAGTGTTGTCTTTTCCATCTCATCTTTTTTATTATTTAAATTTATATCTTCTTGCATAATATTTTTATTTTTTTAAATCTATATTTAATTTTTCGACTTTAACCTCTTCAAGAAATTTATTTAAAACATCATACGAAAAATTGATTTCTTTTAATAAACTCAAT
>CAIMAO010000021.1 GCA_903838985.1 uncultured bacterium
CGACCTTTCAAAGGTCGGGCTCTTTTAATATTATCTAAAAAAAGTTAAAGATAAAATTTTTAAGGGGTTTCGAGCGCGACGGCGCGAGAATTTCAGGATTTTTTAAGCTTCAAAAAATCCGTACCGGCAAAAACTTTATCTTTACCTTTTTACGAGGCAACAGCTGTTGTATTTAAATCTTCCTTACCAATAGTATTCATTATGCGAATAACTTGATTTGCGTAATTAGCTACAATGGAAGGCGGATTATAAGCCTGAAGAATACCTTTTAGAGTTTTATCTCCATAATGTCTCTTTGTGCTTGGATTATTACCTCCTAAGTTTTTAGCAACAGTTTCTATGGCATCATCAATAGTTTTGAAACCAATTCTACAAGAACCCCAACCAAAAGGATTGTTATCAACTTTTATACAATCATTCTTACCCCCAGTTGATTCTCGAGCAGCGATAGCAGGCAAAAGACGCCAATCAAGATCGTTTTTATCAGCCTCTTCGGCCATTTTCATACCTGTACCAAAGAGAGGCATGTCGCGTGCTTCAAAATAGGCATCGATAGCATCTGCTTTGGCCTGCCTCACCGAGTCAAGGCGGGCTTCCAATTCTTTAGCCTTCTCGTCTACAGCTTGGTTAAGAGCTATTAGACCATTAGCTATACTATTTTCTTTTTGGATAAATACAGTTTTACTGGTCTCTTTGAGAGTATCAGCCTTAATTAGACTGTTTAATGGTACCGATCCTGTCACCAAAGGTAAAAGTACAAGAGATTGAACAAACTGTATTAAATTTTTCTTATTCATATTATGGCGGTTACTTGCTCCGCCAACCCGTGGGTGGGCTTATTCAACTTTTACTGAAATAATCCTTACTTTAGACTCATTTATCTAAATATAAGGATATGTGTATATCTTAGCATATTCCATATCAAAAGTCAATAGTTAAACATCATTTTTATCATCTGTCAAACACAAAATAGCTTGTAAAATAAGGATATTTTACAATATGCTGCTTGACAAAACAAGCTAAAATATGAATAATATAGGGTATGTGGATAAAATTTTAATGAAAGGAATAAAAGAGAAGTTTTTAAAGGGGTTTGGCGAGCGACGGCGAGCCAATTTCAGGAATTTTTAAGCTTAAAAAATTCCGTACCGACTAAAAATTTCTCTTTTTTTTCTTTATTTTTCCAAATTGAAAACTTTGTCAGCCACCTTATAGGCTTCCCCTGCTCCCATCGTCACAAATATGTCATTTTTACCTAAGTTTAGCTCCTTTATAAAGCTTTCAGCTGATTCAAAATCTGAAAAAGCCTTAGCTTTATCCCCCGCCAAGCAAATAGCTTGGGCTAATTTCTCACTTGAGATACTTTCATCTTTAGCTTCACGAGCAAAGAAGATAGGAAGCAAATACGTATTGTCAGCCCCCTTAAAACATTTAGCGAAATCATTAAATAAAGCCTTTGTCCTACTATAAAGGTGTGGTTGAAATAAGACAGTAATCTTTTTCTCTCCAGCTGGATAAAGCTCACGTAAGGCTTCTATGCTAGCCTTGATTTCTGTAGGATGATGCGCATAATCATCGTATATAATCACTCCTTCTTTAGTTTCTCCCCTTTTTTCCAACCTACGCCAAGTACCAGAAAATTGAGCTATAGATTTTTGAGCTTCATGTTCAGCTATCTTAAAAATATCTGCCACAGCCAATGCTACAGCTGCATTCATACGATTATGAACACCCGGAACAGACAAAGCAGGAACTTTTTCTAAATAATCTGTGTAATCAATAATCTTTGCTTTATATTTCTTTTTAAGAATATTTTTTACCGAACTTTCATTTTTATTACAGATTATAAAAATGTCTGTCTGCCCTGCCATTTCAGAAAAAGCAGATTCTATGTCATTCAAATCTTTATAATAATCCAAATGATCTTTTTCTATATTCGTAATAACTAAAATTTTTGGTTTTATATTTAAAAATGATCTTTCGTATTCACAAGCTTCAACTACAAATAAATCACTTTTCCCTATTATTAAATTAGTTTTCCCTTGCTCTGAACCTATTGAAGGGTTAAGCAATGAACCAACAATGACTGAAGGATCTTTTTTTGTATCAATCAAAACTTTTGCGATCATTGCTGTTGTTGTCGTTTTGCCATGAGTGCCGGAAACTGCAATCGTGTATTTATCTTTCGTCACCAAACCAAGCATTTGAGGATAAGATCTTATTGAAATTTTCTTCTGACTTTTTATCTTTTCAAAAAGAGTAGGATCATACGCTTCTACTGCTATTGTATAAACTATCAACTCAGTGTCAGAAGGTATGTTTTCAAAAGATTGACCAACCATAATTTTTGCACCTATTTTATTTAATTCCTCAACAACTAAACCTTCTTGCATATCTTGCCCAGTCACATCTTTCCCTTGACTAAGAAAAAGTCTTGCAATAGCTGAAATACCTATGCCTCCTATTCCAACAAAATGAACATGTTTAATTTTTTGTAAATCTAAATTTTGCATACTATTTATATCCTAAAAAATCCATAAGATCTTTTCCCAAGCCAACAAATTCTTCTGGTTTTTCTTTAAAAAAAGAAAGTAACTCTTCTTTAGAAAACCATTTTAATTTCTCAACCTCTTCTTCTTGCGGAACTAATTCTTGATCCTTATTAATTTCACACAAAAATAACTGCGCAAATCTTCTTCCTGTATTAGTTTTACCAAAAAATTTTTTTGATTCAATCAAAAGAACATTTTTAATCCCTGTTTCTTCTTCTAGCTCTTTATATGCATTACTCTCATAGGTTTCTCCTTCTTCAACTGTCCCTGATGCTCCAGGCCCCCATTTCCCTGGATTAACTTTTTTATTAAAACTTCTTTGTTGAAGTAAAATATTGCCATTTTTATCAGTAATCCAAATAGCAGTTATCCTTATAATATCATTAGGATTTCTATCTTCTCTGTCTTTAACACCCATAATTTTATCATCTTCATCGACAATTGGTATTTTCATAAATTTATTATAATTTTTTAATTAACTTCATAAATAAATCATTTCTTTCATATTCATTATTAAATTGTCCAAATGATGCAAAAGCTGGAGAGAAAAGTATTATGTCTCCTTTTTTTGATTGCTTAATTGCTTCTTTTATTGCTTCATTTAAATCTTTTACTTTTTTATTCGTAATTCGTAATTTATAATTTTTAACTAAATTATCTGTCCCCGTCCCTGGAATCATAAATACAGCTTTACAATATTTATTTATAACTTTCACAAAATAATCCAAGGGTAAACCTTTATCTGCCCCACCACATATTAAAACAATCCTTTTCCCCCCTACACCTGGTATAGGGGAAATTGAAAGTGCTTCAATACCAGCCATTGCTGCTTCAGGCGTCGTGGCATTATTATCATTATATATTTTTACACCATTAACTGTTTTTAAATATTGTAATCTACCTTCTAAACCTTTAAAATTCTTTATTGCTTTACTTATCTTAGAAATTGGAATATTAAATTGTTTAGCGACTTCCACAGCACAAGCTAAATTTTCTTGTTGAAACTTCCCTGGCACAGAAAAATCATAATTTTCTATATCTTTTGAATCTACTACAATTAACTTCCCTTTCGTATCAGATTTTTTTATAAACTTTTTCATTCCTGGACGTATTATTAAAATATCTTCTTTTTTTTGATATTTAAAAATATTTGTTTTATCATTAAAATATTTCTTCATACTATTATCATAGTAATTCATATGGTCAGGCATAAAAGAAGTAAAGACAGAAATATGTGGAGAAATTTTTGCATCACCAAAACCCTGTAATTGCCAAGAATCTAATTCACAAACCAAAATATCACCCTTTTTTACTTCTTTCAAAAGTGGCAAGGTTGCCATTCCCCGTAAATTACCACCAATGTAAACTTTGTGTTTTAAAAATTTTTCATTCTTCTTTAGAATTTCATAAATTAATGTTGTTGTCATAGATTTACCACGTGTGCCTGTAACCCCAACCACCATTACTTCAGGAGCGCATTTAACAAACAAAGACACATCCATCTCTACCGGAATGTTATTTTTTTCAGCTTCTTTTATATAAATTGAATCAAGCGGCACACCAGCAGATTTTATTATCATGTCTCTGTTCCTAAAATCTCCTAATCTGTGTTCACCTAAAACAAACTTTATATTATTATATTTTTTTAAAACTTTTATAGAAATAGCAAGTTGTTCTTTTGATTTTAAATCGGTCACAATTAAATCTGCTCCGCATTCAGCTAAAAATTTAGTATAACCAAGACCCCGTCCTAAAATACCCAAACCCATAATTGTAATTTTTTTACCTTTAAATTGTTCTTTATAGTTTTGCATCCATTAAAAAAGCTTTTTGAATTCCTCTATATCATCAAAATGATGTTTTACTCCTTTTATCTCTTGATAATCCTCATGCCCTTTCCCTGCACATAATATTATGTCCCCTTTTTGTGCTAATTCCATTGCTTGTTTTATTGCTAAACGACGATCTGCTATGGTCACCACTTTTACTGATTCTTCATGAACTAACTTATCTCTCATTTCTTCAATAATTTTATCTGGATCTTCACTTCTAGGATTATCAGAAGTAAAAATAACAATATCAGAAAGATTTGCACCTATCTTACCCATCTTTGCACGTTTTAATGGATCTCTGTCTCCACCACAACCAAAAACAGATATTATTCTACCCTCCTCAGATTTTATTTGTTTTACTGTTAAAAGAACTTTTTCTAATGCATCTGGAGTGTGTGCATAGTCAACAATAACAAGGGCTCCCGTAGGTGACATAAAATGGTCAAACCTACCTCGTGGAGGATTTATATTTTCCAAAATATGATTAACTTTCTTTATATCAAAATTAAGAAGTTTAGAAGCACTCCACACAGCCAAAAGATTATAAGCATTAAATTTACCTAAAAGTTTTGATTTAATTACTTCTCCATTAAAATCAAGTTCTAATCCTAAAAAATTAGATTTCAAAATCTTGCCATAAAAATCTGCAAACTCTGCTTTGTCTTCAAAACCATAAGTAAAAGCATCAGCTTTTATACCATCCAACATTGCGATACCATGATCATCGTCAATATTTGAGAGAGCAAAAGATTCTTTTGGAAGCATTTCAAAAAATTTCTTTTTAGCTCTAAAATAGTTTTCAAAATTTTTATGATAATCTAAATGATCGTGCGTCAAATTTGAAAATATTCCTCCAGTAAAATTTATCCCTGCTACTCTATTTTGATCCATTGCGTGAGAAGAAACTTCCATAAAAACGTATTCACATTTTTCTTCTACCATTTTATTTAAGATTTTGTAGAGTGTAGCTGTTTCTGGTGTAGTCGGAGCTAACCTTTTAATATCAAATACTTTACCATTGATTAAAACCTCAACCGTAGATATGAGCCCAGCTTTATATCCTAAAGCTATAGCTAGATTATATAAAAGCGTAACCATTGTTGTCTTTCCATTTGTTCCAGTAACACCAATAACTTTTAATTTTTTAGATGGATTACTAAAATGCAAACTTCTTAAAATATTAAGCAAACGTATTTTTATATTTTTTATGTTTTGCATATTATTTTTTGTTAGGTTTTATTAAAATTTTTGTTTTTATTTTTTTAAATCTTTCAACTTTTTTACCTTTAATGTTTATTTTTTCCAAAAACATATATCTCGGCCGAACCCAAATAATTCCATCTTCAAGATGAATATAAATAACGATGGGCTCTAAAGTCTCACTATGAAATGCCTCCCCAAGAATTTTTACCTTAGTCCCCTTATAATGCTTATAAATTGAACCAATTTCTAAATTTTTCATAAATTTTAGTTAACTAATGATTTACGATGTTGTGGTGCATTTATGAGACCACATTTTTTATATTTATAGACTTCTCCAGTAGCTGGGTTAATTGCTCCACAAGGGCAAGGATCATTCCTGCCTACATTTTCTCCAGAAGAATTTTTCACATCAGAAAATTCAGCTGCTTCACTGTGGCTAGTTATCAAATTTTGTTTTGGCTCATTTGCTTCAACTTCAATATTTACTTTATTATCAACATTAATCGTTTCTATTAACGAAAGAACTTGTGCTTTAAATTCTTCTTCCATTGCTTTAAACATTTGCAAACCTTCTTTTTTATATTCAACAATAGGCTCACGTTGACCATAAGCTCTTAAATTTACAGAACTACGTAAATAGTCCATTGCTTCCAAGTGCTCCATCCACAAAGCATCATTAGTATATAATGCAATTCTTCTTATGGTTTCTAAAAATGCCTCATCACCAAGTTTTTCTCTTTTTTCTTTAATTACCTTATCAATCTTATCTGCATCTAAACCTTCTTTAATTTTTTCTAATAAATTCTCAATTTCTGCCTTGTCTGAAAGCATCATTTTTTGTCGTCTTTCATAAATAATTTTACGTTGATGATTCATCACATCGTCATATTCAAGAGTGTTTTTTCTTGCATCAAAATGAAAACCTTCAATCTTTGCTTGGGCACTTTCAAGAGACCTACTGATAAAACCATTCTCAATAGGCATATCTTCAGGTATACCAAAACGTCCCATCATTGTCTTTATTCTGTCTGAACCGAAAACACGCATCAAATCATCTTCAAGTGAAACATAAAATTGAGTTTCTCCTGGATCACCTTGTCTACCAGAACGTCCTCTAAGCTGATTGTCTATTCTACGAGCCTCATGCCTTTCCGTCCCTAAAACAAAAAGACCTCCAGCTTTTTTCACTGCTTCATATTCTTCTTGAATAATAGGATTACCACCAAGCTTAATATCTATTCCTCTTCCTGCCATATTTGTAGCGATTGTCACCGCACTTCTACGGCCGGCTTGAGCAATTATTTCTCCTTCTCTCTCATGATTTTTAGCATTCAAAATTGTATGTTGTACACCTTCTTGTTTTAGATAAACAGAAAGAAGCTCATTTTTTTCAATAGAAATAGTACCTATCAAAACAGGTTGACCTTTACTACTTAATTCTTTAACTCTTTTTGCAATTGCTTGAAATTTACCTTTTTCAGTTTGAAAAATTAAATCAGAATTATCTTTTCTTATCACTGGAGAATTTGTAGGTATAACAACAACGTCCAAACCATAAACTTTTAAAAATTCTTCAGCAGAAGTTTCCGCTGTTCCTGTCATACCAGAAAGTTTTTTATAAAATCTAAAATAATTTTGAAAAGTAATAGAACCAGAAGAACGAGTCTCTTTTTCAATCTTTACACCTTCTTTAGCTTCAATAGCTTGATGTATACCTTCAGACCATCTTCGGCCTGGTTGTAAACGTCCTGTAAATGGATCAACAATAATTACTTCTCCTTCTTTTACAACATAATCTTTATCGCGCTCAAAAATAGCTTGTGCTTTTACAGCTGTTTCTAAATGATGCACATATTTAATACCTTTTTCAGTATATATATTTTCTACCCCAAGCAGGTTCTCTGCTTTACTTATGCCTTCATCTGTCAGAGTTATTGCTTTTAACTTTTCATCAACTTCATAATCTGTATCTCTTTTTAGTTGCTTAGCAATATCACGAAATTTAACATAGAAATCTTCAGAGTCACCAGCTGAAGAAGAAATAATAAGCGGAGTACGTGCTTCATCTATCAAAATAGAGTCCACTTCATCAACAATTGCATAATTGTGCCCTCTTTGAACAAGATCGTTTATAGATGTAGCTAAATTGTCTCTCAAATAATCAAAACCGTATTCATGATTTGTTCCATATGTGATATCTGCTGCATATGCTTCCCTACGTCCGCAAGGTTTCAAAAAATCATAAAGTATTTTAAACTCTCCTACTGTATCGCGTTCTTTATCTTCTTCTGTATGTTTAGGATCGTAAAGATATGAAACATTTTGTGAATTTATGACTCCCACGCTCAAACCCAAAAAGTTATAAACTTGTCCCATCAAAACTGCATCACGACGTGCAAGATAATCGTTGACTGTGATCAAATGTGTTCCTTCGCCAGTCAATGCATTTAAATAAAGTGGAAGCGTAGCAACATTTGTTTTACCTTCACCAGTTTTCATCTCAGCTATTTTCCCACCGTGAAGTGCAATGCCTCCTATAAGTTGAACATCATAGAGTCTAATATTTAAAGTTCTTTTTTCTGCTTCTCGAACGAGAGCAAAAGCCTCAGGTAATATATCGTCTAGACTTTCTCCTTTTTTTAATCTATCTTTAAATTCTTCTGTTTTCTTTGGAAAATCACTATCCGCCAATTTAGAAAAATCAGCCTCCAAGGCATTGATTTTAACTAGTATTTCCTTGGTCTTTCCAATAAATCTAGAGCTCGTATCACCAAATATCTTATTATATATACCCATATTTATATATTAGCATAAAAAACTAAAAAATCCCGCTGTTACGCGGGATCATTTAGAAGTAGGACAAGATTATGCTCGTTTCTTAGCTGATTTCTTTGCTACTTTCTTTACAGCCTTTTTAGCTGCTTTCTTTTTTGCTGCCATAATATTTTTTCGCTTGCGCGCAATTATTTTTTTAATTTAGTTTGCAATAATACGACCTCAAAATATTTTTCAAATTAAAAAAAGAAAAAAATATTTTTAATTAATTATTGCTGAACAATTTAATTATCTCGCATAACAAAAAATAATACAATACTTTTTTCACAAAACTGTGGATAACTCTCAATTTTTATTTTTAAAAAAAATTAAAAAATTGCAGATACTGAGTAAGACGAAGTATAAATTTTAAAATAAAAAAAATCACAAAATAATTTTTGTGATTTTTTTTATTAAATTATTTTCATTTGAAGCGGGTGATGGCGAAACTCCAACATATGTGCCTATGTGAGTGCGATCACCCGCTACAGATAAAAATAATTTTATAGTCCAAATAAATTATAGCACAAAATACAAATTTAAAATGCTTTAATTATAGTCTTTTATTTAAAGCCCTTTCTACAATATGCTCAAATATATGATGCATTTCTGCACCTACAGATTTACAAGCTTTTTCAAAATGGGAACCCTTTCTCAAATCAGGTGAAAAATCAACTCCTATTAAGAAAAAACCTCTTTTAGGATGCAATACAAAATCAGATTTTAAATAATGCTTTGTTCCTAGATGTGTATGTATATCTTTAACAATAGAAATAATTTTTTCTTTTTCATCTGCTGTAAAATTCTCTGGAGGAAAAACATAAATATCGTTTTTCTCTTTCAAAAAGTCTTTCCTAAAACCAGAGACAGAGTGAGTTGAACCTGCTTTGCCTAAAATAAACTCTTCAACTAAAATACTTTTGTTATGCGCTACCCCGTCTTCTATTGCATATACTAATTCAGGAAATGTTTTTGCTAAATGTATTCCAAGATTTGAATCGGGTGTATAAGATTTTACAATCCAAGGTGAAGAAAATTTTTCAAAAACCTCTTTCGCTTTTCTAAGAGAATATGAGCTTCTATCTCCGTCAAAATCTTCTTGATAAGCGGGAAAAACAATAGACCTAGGCATTTGAACGTCAACATCTTTTATGTGTTTTCTTAGCATTTCATTATTACTTTCTAATGTTCCCAAAAAAGATCTATTTTCTATATTTGGTACCGCTATATTATTTAAAACAGCAGAAACACTTGGATGTTGTACTGTATTCCAAGAAATATCAATTTTATGAATCAAATCTGCTGGATTTATTGGCACGCCATTTAAATGCCAAATATCTTTTTTATCAATTAAAATATCAACTATATTATATTTGTCAGATAAATTTTCAAAAATATGAGAAATAACATCCCCACCTTTAATCAAAGATGAATTATAATAATCTCCCATTCCACCTCTGATTATTCCAATACGTTTTTTATCCATAAATATATTATAACAATAAAAAAACATAAATAACAAAAAAACACCCCGCTTGCGCGAGGTGTTTTTTATTGTCCCGCCGTAGCGGGGTTGCTGTTCTATGTTTTGTTTCGTTCTTTTATAACTTTTTTATTTATTTGTCTTTCCAAATTGTCTTAGGTTTTTAAGTTATCTTAAACTTCATTTTTTTGGTTTGTTATGATCAAACATTGTGTCGTCAATTGAGCGACACAATACCGACTCAATAAATTCTTAGTGCAAAGCACTAGAGAATATTTTTCAAATTGAATTATTCCACGACCAGCTTCCGCTAGCCGTGCCTTGTTACGACTTAGTCCCTGTCACCGAGCTTACCTTAGGCCCTACTTATGTAGAGACTTCGGGTACTCCCGGCTCCCTTGACTTGACGGGCGGTGAGTACAAGACTTGAGAACGTATTCACCACAGTTTAGCTGACCTGTGATTACTAGCAATTCCAGCTTCATGGAGTC
>CAIMAO010000022.1 GCA_903838985.1 uncultured bacterium
GACTCCATGAAGCTGGAATTGCTAGTAATCACAGGTCAGCTAAACTGTGGTGAATACGTTCTCAAGTCTTGTACTCACCGCCCGTCAAGTCAAGGGAGCCGGGAGTACCCGAAGTCTCTACATAAGTAGGGCCTAAGGTAAACTCGGTGACAGGGACTAAGTCGTAACAAGGCACGGGTAGCGGAAGCTGCTCGTGGATTAATTCAATTTGAAAATCGTTGCAACTTTAATTTATTAAAGTTGAGATACTCATCTCAAATGAGCGTCTGACCTCGGAGAGGTTTAACTTATTGAGTCGGTATTGTGTCGCTCAATTGACGACACAATGGTTTGTAAGAACCCAAAACTTTCTGACAAGTGTGGAAAGACATACATTAAAAAGAAAGAACGAAACAAAACAAACAACAGCATAAAAAAGCATCCAGAAATGGGTGCTTTTTGCGTATTTAATTTGATTTGACAAAGATGTTCGAGGGGGGTAATATTTGAGTATTAAAAAATAATCAATAAAATTTTATGGTAATAGAAAATAATCCATTTAAAAATGAACCAGAGACATTAAAAAGTCAAAAAATACACGAAGGTAAATTGTTAGAAGGTGGGGCAACTTATGACGAGCAAGGACATTTAATGCCAACCGAAGATCAAATAAATCATGCAAAACTAGAAATGCATGGTGAGGTATTTGATAATGCAATTGACTTTGTAAAATTGAATAAAAAGATTGTTGTTCCGGAGACTGATTTTTGGCTAGATCTAAAAGATATAGATAAAAAAGAATTTATTGGGAAAGGATGGTTTTTTTTGGATGACAATAATAATGATTTTACTTTTCGTTATTTTGATAAAGATGGAAATATTTGTGATGTCGATAGTTCAAAACAAAAAATTGCTCAAAAAATATCTTCAATATCAAGCAAAGAAGGCCTTTCAGGGATATTTTCTAATTTTAAAAAAGAATTAGGTGATTATGGTATGAGTTTTTCTTTTAACTCCTCAAATGATGAAATTAGAAAAAAAGCTGATATTTGTGTTGAAAAACACAAAGAAAATCAAATTGATTCTATTAAAAACAAAAAAGACGAAGGATTTGATCTTTAAATATATAGAGAAGATAGAAAACACCCCGCGTAAGCGGGGTGTTTTTTTGCTTGTGTAATTGAATTATGATAATATAAAAGTGTTATGAATACATATCAAAAAGGGTCTGTTCGCACAATAATCTTTAAAGATAAGGATATATGGGTTGGAGTTGCCCTAGAATTTAATCTTATTGAAACAGGAGATGACCCTCGTGAAGTTTTTTTGATGCTTGATGAAGCAATTCGCGGATATGTTATTTCTGCTAAAAAATCAAAAATTCGACCAAGTATTTTAAATCAAGTTTCGGATAAAGAATACGAAGATCTTTGGAAGAATTTAAATTCTCCTAAACCAATAAAATCACCATATCAAATCTATAGTTTTGGAAAAAATAATTTTGTAAAATAAAATATGCCTAGAGGAATAAATAATTGGAGTTTTCAAGATGTAAAGAGATTTATTTCTGATTACAATTTTAGGTTGAGTCACGTCGAAGGTAGTCATTATTTTTATGTTGGCACAGTAAATGGAAAAGTACATCAGATTTGTGTACCATTTCATAGCAATAAAGCAATTCATCCCAAAACTATGAAAAGTATTATCAATCAGTCAGGGGTTGATATAAAAAAGTGGATTAGTTAAATCTTCATAGCATAAAAAAAGCATCCAGAAATGGGTACTTTTTGCGTATTTGACAAGATGTGTCGGGGGGGGTAATATTATCATATTACAAATTAAATTAGTTTTTGAAAAATTTTATGTTGCAATCAAAGGAAGATTTAGAAAATTTGATAGAAAAAATAAATAAA
>CAIMAO010000023.1 GCA_903838985.1 uncultured bacterium
ATATTATTTATTTAAACATAAAACCGATATATAAAAGTGAAATTTTTCTTAAAAAAGATAAAATTTTTTTTGAATTAGAAAAAAGCTTAGGTAAAAAATCTCCTAAAAATATAATTTAATTAATTTCCAACCTCAAAAATAGAAGTGGTTTCTGATTTATTATAAGCAGTGTCGTAAGATATTATTCTTAATTCATTTTCTTGTTTTAGGTTGTCTAAATCTTTTGGAATAAAAGAAAAATTAAAAGGAGAATTTACTGTATCTACAAAAGTATTGTTTATAAAGATATCTATTTTTTGTATTGGAAGATTTCCAGAGCTATTTATTTTTAATTGTATTTTCTGGTCTGGTTGATAGATTGTTGATGGGCTTGGTTCTATTATTGAAACAGAGGGAACAGAAGCACTGGTGTGTATATCATCTGTTTCTGTTGGTTTGTCAGCCCAGGTTGTCTTAGTATATTTTGAACTATTTTGTGCCCACCAATTTTGTACAGGAATTTCCCAATGACTAAATTGTGAATCGTTGTTTGGATCTGAAGGAGGAAAACCTAAAATATTATTTTTATCTACCCAATAAAGTATTGAATGAACATTTGTAATTACTTTTTCTTGTGTGGTTTCTTTGGGTGTAAACTCACTAGCTAGTTTGCCAGAAATTTTATCTATAAAAAAATTATCATTTCCTTGCCAATAACCACGCAGTGCTGGTTTTACTGTTTTTGGATCAACATCTAAATTTGGTTTTTCAAATTTTTCATTTGGTAATGTTTTTAGTGCTTCATTAATAAATTTATTCCAGATTGGTCCCGCTACAGCTGAACCTCCTTTTTTCATTGGTTTGTTGTCATTATTTCCTGCCCAGACACCTACAACGATATTAGGGCTATAGCCGATAGTCCAAGCATCCTTGTTGCTGTTCGTTGTTCCTGTTTTTACAGCCACATCCTTACCTGGTATTAAAAGGGGAGAAGAAGCACCGAATGTCGGAATACGAGCAGTGTTGTCAGAGAGAATATCTGAAATAGTTAAGGCTGTATTTTTAGGTAAAATTTCTTTTGGATTTGGTGTATATTCTTCTAAAACTGAACCATCTGAATTTTCTACTTTTAATATCCCAGTGTATGGATTTCTAACTCCCTCGTTTGCAAAAACACCATATGCAGATGTTATATCAAGTAATGATACTTCACCACCTCCTATGACAAGTGTAAGTCCATAACGGCTTATATCAGTTAGTGTTGTGATTCCCATACTTTGGGCTGTCTGTAATGAATCTTTTAATCCAGCCAAATAGAAAAGCTTAACAGCTGGGATGTTTCTTGATTGAGCGAGGGCGTTTCTTAGGGATATTGGTCCGACTGTTTTATTGTCGTAATCGTCTGGCATATAACAATCACTTTGATTGTGACCAGGAAGAGCCTTACCATAAGCGTTACAGGTCGTTTGAAATTCAGTAGGCAGGTCAAACAGTACAGTGTCAGGTGTAAACCCTTTATTGAAGGCTGTAGCGTAAATAAAAGGCTTAAAAGAAGAGCCTGGTTGTCTTGTTGCTGTCGCGATATTGAAATTTCCATCGATAGTTTTATCAAAATAATCCCTAGAACCAACCATTGTTAAAATTTGTCCAGTTTTAGGGTCTATTGCCACAAGTCCAGCATTTTTTCCATTCCAACTTTTTTCATTTTCTAAAGCACCTTCTTTCACAAACTGTTCTCCTTTTGCTTGTAGGTTGTAATCTAGTGTTGTGGTCACTTTAAGTCCACCTTGTTCTACTACATCAGCTCCATATTTTTGTTCAAGATAATCTTTTATAAAAAATACAAAGTGTGGTGCTTTTATTCCACTTGTCGCTTGTGGAGCAAAAGTGACAACTTCATTTTTTGCAGAATCATATTCCACTTGAGAAATAAATTTTGAAACAAGCATTCTAGAAAGAACTAAATTTTTTCTAGCGTCTAGTTTAGCTCTATTTTTTCCATAAGGAGAAAGTGAGGTTGGGGACTGTGGAATAGAAGCTAAATAAGCCGCTTCTGCAAGAGTTAAATCCTGAGCATTTTTGTTAAAATAAGTTTTTGCTGCTTCTGCTATACCATAAACATTTCCTCCATAAGGATTTTCATTTAGATAATATTCTAGTATCTTATCTTTTGACATTGATCTGTCTATTTTTATGGCTAAGACCCATTCTTTTATTTTTCTAGTTAAAGTTTGTTTTTGTGTTAGTAATGTATTTTTTACCAATTGTTGAGTAATGGTTGATCCACCTTGCGTTTTACCACCTGTATTAAATAAGTTAGATAAGACAGCACGAATAATTGAAGTTATTCTTATGCCGCCGTGATTATAAAACTCAGAGTCTTCTATTGCGACTGTTGCATTTCTAATATTTAAACCCATTTGTTCTAAAGGAATATCTGTCCTTTTTACATCTTGATGTATATCATAAAGTAATACTTGTCCCGTGCGGTCATAAATTTTTGTAGAATTTACAACCTTTCTATCTTCAAAAGAATGAAAGTCTGGAATTTTTAAAGAGGAAGCCCAAATAATAACTATTCCTGTCAATAAAACAAAGACACTAAACACCAACATTATTAAATTTTTAGGGATTTTTATTTTTTTAGAATTTTTTGTCATTATTCTAATTGTATCAGAAAATGTGTTATAATTCGAGCTATGAAAGTCGTTATAGATGAAAAGAAAATAGACGAAGTTTTAAATCGTGGTGTTATTACAAATATTTTGCCAAACAAAGAAGACTTTAAGAAACTTCTTATGTCTGGTAAAAGAATAAAAATTTATATTGGATTTGATGCGACTGCCAATACACTACATTTGAGCCACGCTAAAAATATTATGCTTTTAGAAGATTTTCGTAAACTAGGACATGAAGCGATACTTCTTTTTGGTGATTTTACAGCAAGAATAGGAGACCCTTCTGATCAAACAGGTACGAGAGCAACACTTTCTAAAAAACAAGTTTTAAGTAATATAAAAGATTGGAAAAAACAAATAAAAAATTTGATTAATTTTAGTAGTATAAAAGATGGAGCAAAAATAAAATTTAATAGTAAATGGCTTAGTAAACTTTCTTTAGAAGATACACTAGAATTGGCCTCCAAAGTCACTGTTCAACAAATGATTGAACGAGATATGTTTCAAAAAAGAATTAAAGATGGTAAGCATATATTTTTGCATGAATTTTTATACCCACTTATGCAAGGATATGACAGTGTGTCGATGGAAGTAGATGCTGAAATGTGTGGCACGGATCAAACTTTTAATGCTCTTATGGGGCGCACCCTTTTAAGAAAAATAAAAAATAAAGAAAAATTTGTTGTCACTGTTAATTTAATGGAAAACCCAAAAACAGGTGAATTAATGTCTAAGAGTCGTGGAACTGGTGTGTTTTTAAATACTAGTCCTGTAGAAATGTTTGGTGCTATCATGGCTCAACCAGATGAAATGACTGAAATTCTTTTGATAAATTGTACTAGAATCTCAAAAGAAGAAATAAAGAAAATAATTAATTTAGGTCCACTTGAAGCAAAAAAGAAAACAGCTTTTGAAATTATAAAAGTAGTTTTTGGTGAAAAAGATGCTAAAAAAGCAGAAGAAAATTTTGTGAATACTTTTCAAAAAAAAGAAATTCCAGATGAAATGACTGAAATAGAAAACAAAGAAAACAAAAATCTAATGGATCTTTTAGTAGAAAAAAAGATTTTAGTATCAAAAGGTAATTTTAGGAGGTTAATAGAAGAAGGGGCGATAACAGAACTTGAGAGTAATAAAAAAATAGAAGATGTTAATTTTATACCAAAAAGTGAAATGAAATTCAGAATAGGAAAAAAAATATTCGTGAAGATTAAATAATAAAACCGCCCAATTGGGCGGTTTTATTTTAATGGAATCTATCTTCTGGATCGTATCCTTCTTCTTCAGGCAAATCTAGTGGTTCGTCTAAATCTAAAGATTCGTCCAAATCTATCTCAGGGTCATCCATATTTATTGGGTCTTCGTCATCGTAACTCATATATAAAATATTTTTTGTTTTTTAAAAAATATCAATCGACCAAAATTAATTAAAAATTATTTTCTTTAGTTTTATCAAAAACGTTCTGGTTTAGCAAGACCAAAAAAGTGAATATGTGGATAACTTTAATATTTAAAAAATAACTTTTTAAAACCGCACATATTTGCCTGCTGGCAAATTGTTATGCTCGGCTCGTCAGCCTGCGCAATGCTTTTAAAAAGTTAGTTTTTAATATTTTAAATGTGCTGAAGCAGTTAAAGCAATAGCTATGGCGTCAAGTTCATCATCTGATTCCCGCCCAGCCTTGCCATTCGGACTGGTTTTGGAATTATCAATATTAACTAATATTTTTACCATTTTTATTATTTGTTCTTTGTTTGCTTTTCCATAACCCGTCGTGGCTATTTTTATTTGGGGAGGGGAGGCTTCAAAAATTTTTAATCCACCCAAGGATGCTTCATAGAGTATAACCCCTCGTACTTCAGCCACATGCATGACTGTTTTTTGATTTGTATTTAAAAACAAAGTTTCAACAGACAAAACTTCTGGTTTGTATTTTTTTATAATATTTTTTATTTCTTTTCCAATTAAAAGTAATCTCTCATTAAAATCTAATTTAGCAGACGTTTTAAAACATTCAGAAAATAAAACTTTTTCCTTTTTGTTGTTCTTGTCTTTTTCTAAAACAGCAATCCCCAGTCTTTCATAACCAGGATCTATTCCTAAAATTATCATAATTTTTTATTCTGCATTGGTATAAACATCTTGAACATCGTCATTTTCTTCTAAGTCGTCCACAAGTTTATCTAATAATGTTAAATCTTCATCACTTGCAGGAATAAACATATTTGGTTTCCAAACCATACCCTCATTTGTTTTTTCTTTATTGAAAGACCAAACAACAGACCCTATACTTGCAAGAACAAAACCGTTCTTTGTAAGTATGTGTTTAATCTCTTGTGCTGTTCTGTTTCTACTTTCTGTAAGTGTCTCTATTATTATTCCCACACCACCTGGGCCATAAGCTTCATAAGTAATAGATTCCATCTGGGTTCCAGGTTCAGAAGCTTTTTTTATGGCTCTTTCAATATTTTCCGAAGGCATGTTTACTTTTTTTGCTTTTTCAATTGCAGAACGAAGGCCGGGCGCATTTAAATCTCCTTTTGCTAACTTAGCTTCTACAGATATAAAACGTACAAGTTTAGAAAAAACCTTGCTTTTTTTAGCGTCGGTAATATCTTTTTTGTGTTTTATTTGCGACCACTTATTATGACCAGACATAATTTATTTTTCTTTATATTCAAAACCTAAATGAGTATAAGCTTTTTCTGTTGCGACTCTTCCACGAGCTGTACGTTCCAACAAACCAAGTTGAATTAAATATGGTTCTATCACTTCTTCCACTGTTGCTTCTTCTTCAGACATTGCAGCTCCAATTGTTTTTAAACCAACTGGCCCGCCATTGAATTTTTCTATTAATATTTCTAAAAATTTTCTATCAGAAGAATTTAAACCAATGTCATCAATAGCTAGCATGTTAAGAGCTTCTTTAACTGTTTTTTTATCTAAACCTTTCTTGTTTACTTGTGCATAATCACGAGCTCTTTTCAAAAAATAGTTTGCAGTGCGTGGAGTAAACCTACTTCTCTTTGCAATTTCACCTAGAGCATCTTCGTCTAGTTCTGTTTTTAATAATTTACTAGATCTTTTTACAATTTCTGCAATTTCTTCATTTGAATAAAATTCCAATCTGAAAACTCCACCAGAAAAACGTGAACGAAGAGGAGAGGAGACGAGCGCCACACGTGTGGTTGCAGCTATTAATGTGAACGGTGGCAAATCCAATTGAATAGTTCGAGCAGAAGGACCTTTGCCTATTATTATGTCTAAAACGCCGGATTCCATTGCTGGATAGAGTATTTCTTCAACCATTTTATTGAGTCTGTGTATTTCATCTATGAACAAAATATCGCCAGAAGAGAGATTTGTGAGAATTGACGCTAGGTCACCCACTTTTTCAATGGCTGGCCCTGAAGTTATCTTCATTTGTTTGCCAGTTTCTTTAGCTATAAGGTGTGCAAGGGTGGTTTTACCCAAACCTGGGGGGCCATAAAAAAGGATATGTTCGGGTATGTGTCCGCGCTCTTCGGCAGCTCTTAAAAGGATTTTAACGTTGTCTTTTATGTGTTTTTGGCCGATATACTCATCCCAACTGGTTGGTCTTAGAGCTTGATCCAGAAAAGAGTCTTCTATCGGAGAAGGCTTTTCTTTATGGTCTTTTTTGTTTTCCTTGTTTTTATCGCTTGACATTTTTTTATAATATGCTATACTCTACCTATAAACATTATCAACACGCTATCCACATTATAGCACTTGTTAAATGTTCTTTGTAGTATAATTAAAAACATAGAGATTCATAATCTCTTCTTTTTTTGAGAAGGCATTAATCTCTAAGCAATCAGCCACCGGTTATATAGGTTTGCGTAGGACGTTTTGGTACTTTTTAAGCTTCTGGAACCATCCTTCAAGAATTTGTTACTTTTAGGGCTTAGCTTTAAAAGGATTGTTTAGAGATTAATGCTTTTTTTATTTCTCGTTAGTTTGGGCTGAAAGATATGCTATATAAGTGCCAGCAGTTGTTTTTTCAATTTTATCAACATGTATTACAAGAGGGGAAAGAGTTTCACAAGAAAGAACTGAAGTGAAATTAGAATTAAATTTATTATTAATTTCAGTTTCATTAGATACTGTTGCCCCGAATACTTCCATTTTTTGTTCTCTTGTTATTTTTTTGATTCCTTTTATTATTGCTTCTTGAGAAGTTTCTCCTTCTTCCGATGCAATAAATATGTCTTTGTCTTTTTTAATTTCTTCTTTTGAAGAATCTTTTAATATTGTTAGGTCAACAGAAAAATAATCTTTTATTTCATCAGATATTTTTTCTGTTTTATTAAAATTTCTTTTTTCTTCTC
>CAIMAO010000024.1 GCA_903838985.1 uncultured bacterium
GAAAAAATTCACCATATTTATATATTAATCCTCTTTTATCAACATATGGCATATCATCCATATGCTTTTTTATTTCTTCTACCGCCTTAAAGTAGCCTTCTTTTGTGTATTGTTTATTTAAAATACAATATTGTTTTTTTTCTAAACCAATACAGCCAAAAAGATTTGAACTCGCAAAACAATCATAACAAAATTCGGAATTATTTAGTTGTCTCCAGCATTCATTTGAAAATAAAACAGAAGAACATTGTATGCCAATACTACAACTTTCATAAATTAATTCACTGGATCTTCCCCAGTATGTATAATCCATCACATCTTTTGCACCAACAATACTAAATAAGTATTTTCCCTCTTCAACCTTATTACAATTGAAAGAATTTTTAACATTTTTTGAACTTTCTATCCAATTACCACTGACATTAGTGGAATGTTGTTCTATAAGAGATGGAAAAATATAATTCAATAAATTTTTTTCTACTTTTTCTATAATTTTATCTAAGTTATTTCTATTTCGTAAATCAAATTTAGAAATTTCTAATAAATACTGTTCTCTTGTATATTGTTCATTAAAAATACAGTAATTTTTATTTCTTAAATTTACACAACCAAAACAATTCTGACAATTACGACAATCTCTCAAAAAATAAGAATCTATACAAGATTCACATTCTTGTGAATACTTTAAGTTATTTGAATTATAACAATCAATGCATTCATAGCATCTTTCACATTTCTGGATATTGTAACAATCTACAGAATCTTTAGAATCCCAAAAGTCTTTTCCATAGTAACAATTTTCATTGTCAGCACTACCAAAAATTAAATAACAGTTTTTTAAATTTGTAACACGATTAGTATATTCACTGTCTTTAGAAAAACCTTGTTTTATTATCCCCAATCTTGGAACCTTGTTAAGTAAACTTTTCCATTGTTCAAAAAATGTTTTTGAGAAATCATATTCAATATAATAATCAAGTGCACTCCATTTATCACTAAAAAAACATTCAAAACAAAAAACTTTAAATGGACTATTTTTAGAATAAACTAATATTTTTTCCTCTTCACATAAATCACATCTTCTTTTATATAAGACTCTTTCATTTCTCCACATCATTCTTCTTATTAACCGACACTCCGGACACCATGTAGGTGGAGGAACTTTCATTTTCTCATAAAAATTAAAATCTTCGGGTTCAATTAAAAAATTACCTTTACAGTTTTGGCAAATTCTTGTTTCAGAAGTCATACATAAATTATACCAAAAATGCTAACTTTTTTAAAGTTTGTTATAATTAAATTATGTATATATTATATGCTTTAGTTGGGGCCATTATGGCTAGTGCTGGTACAATATTCGCAAAATTAGGCTTAAAAGGTATAGACGCCAATCTTTTGACGGCTATACGTGGCATTGTAATGGCCATAATTGTGTCTATAGCCGCCTTATCCTTTGGTAAGCTCAATATGACATCTTTATCCACCCTTTCGACAAAACAGTGGATTTTCGTAGTTTTATCGGGTCTAGGAGGTGCGTTATCTTGGATTTTCTTTTATCAAGCACTCTCTGTAGGTCCTACTGTCGCCGTCACAGTTATTGATAAATTATCAATCGTTTTCACTGCTATTCTTGCGGTCGTAGTTTTGACAGAAGGAATAACTTTTCAAGCAGGACTCGGACTTTTCTTTGTATTATTGGGAACATTACTCGTAGCTATTCCTTGGGAAAAAATTCAAAAACTTTTCTCATAAATATGAAACTTTTTCTGGACTAAATAATAAATAGCATAAAATTTTTTCTGTCCGAGGGTCCCACTCGGTAATCCGAGAAGGGCGCAGGACAAAAAATTTTATGCTATTTATTTTTACAAAAAAAACAAGAATAAGGTTTTTGCCGGTACGGATTTTTTAAGCTTAAAAAATCCTGAAATTGGCTCGCCGTCGCTCGCCAAACCCCTTAAAAACTTTTTCTTGTTTTTTTAATTAATTATTTTAACAAAAATCTCAATGTAGAAACTACACGAATTTTTTTGTATTCAGGTGAACCTGGATCTTTGTCTGTAATATCAAACACCCCCTGACTTCCACGATTTACACTACCAAGTGATGAACCAGATTCTTTCGCGAATTGTGAAGCTGAATCTTTGGCGTTTTTAATAGCTTCTGCTAACATTTCTGGTTTGACACTATTGATATCTGAAAATTCAAATGAAATAGCATTTTGACTCATTGTGATTCCTTGTTTAACTAAAAACAATGTATCTTTTGAAGTAGATTTAACTAGATCAACTTTTTTGGTATAGACGGAAAGCTGAGTAGTAGAATTATATCTAAACAAAGCATCTTTATACGTATCTTGATAAATATTTACAGGAGCGACATTTATTTCTGATGCATCAAAACCTTTACTTACAAGAAAGTTTTGAATCGTCGTAATGTTCTTTTGAATATCAGCATATAGAGAATCAACATTATTTGATTTAACATCAAAATTTATTGACCAAATAGCTGTGTCTGCTTTCACTATTTTTTCTGATAAACCTTTTACTTCTACATAAGCTCCTTGCTTTGAAAAATTTTGTGCAGCTAAAAAGAAAACAACTGCAAAAACAACCACAGCAACACCCACAACCCAAGCACTATAAGTTTTTATATTTTCCATAATTTCTATTATAACACGTTAATAATTAATAATTCTATGTTATCTTTTCTCTTCTAACTCTTTTTCAAGATCATTTAGTTGATGTGATATTTCGACAACTTCATTTCTAATCTCTGATATTGCTCCTGTCTCTGCTTTTATTTCTTCTTCTGTTTTATCTGTGAATTTTTTTTCACCTTTAAGTCCCGATATTATTATTTCATTACCAATAAAACTAGAAACAAATAAACCACTTGGTAAAAGTAAAATGGCTCCAACAATTAAAGAAAGTGGGCCATCCCACCAAGCTAAATTACCCAAGTTTATCGTACCTGCTTGTGATTGATAATAGAAAATAACTTCAGAAATAAAATCTGCTGTATGCCAGATACCTCGCCAAAAAACAACAATACCGACACTGCCAAGCAACGCATAAATGAAAGGATGATGACTCAACCTTGTTCTAATTTTATACTCTAGTTTATCAAAAAGATTATGTATAAATTTCATATTATATTTACAAAACTAAAATTTATTTACTTTTCTTCCCAGCCTTTTTTAAAAGCATTTGCTTTTTTATCTCAAGGCGTTTCTTGGTCTTATGTGAACGTCTTGATTTTTTCTTTGGACTAAGTGTTGTACTTCTTTTTGCCATATATTTGACCGTCTATGACGGTAATCTTTTATTAATAATATACTTAATATTATACTCTAAAAATAGAGATAACTCAATCCGTCTTTATTTACTAACAAAATAGGTAAAATCTATTTTATCCCATCAATAAAATTGTGATATTTTTTATCTTCTTTACCGATATGTCCTATCCACCAACCACCGAGATAAGTCTCTATCTCCATTATGAGCTGATTAGAATCAATTTCTCCTTTATTAAATTTATCTTTAAATTTAAAATATTTTTCACTAAAATCTTCATGTTTCTTTTTGTGTTCTTCAAATTCTGGATAATTATGTATTTTCATATAATGCTCTTCATAAGAAAAATGATTTTCTATATATTTTTCAAAAAAACTAAAAGCCTCAGCGATTTCTTTGGAATCTACTCCGAGTACTAGCGTATCAATGATCTTATTTATTTGAGCTAATAAGCCTTGATGTTGCGTATCTATTTTATCCTCACCGACCGACATATCCCTTTTCCATTCAAAATGAATTGACATAATAAATTAAAATTTAATTAATAATAAAAATCTCGTATAAGTATAATAACATAAATAAACAACAAAAAAACTACCTATAAAATAGGTAGTTTTTTTGTTTAATTATTATTATTGTTTTGCAGGTGTTTTTACTGAAGTTGGTGTCTGATTTGAAACAGGGACTGGAGCTGTTTGTTTCTTGTCTTGAGCAGATACTGGCGCCCAATCATTACCAGCAGGAAATTCATTTAAATTAAAATTCCCTCTCATCATTCCAAAACCACCTCTCCCACCAAAACCACGTTCTGATCTAATAGAGCCAGAAATTTCACCTAGCTTAAAACCAAAACTAAATATTATTCCAACAATAATAAGTTTTAGAATAATTTTTATTAAATGATGTCTTCCTCCGTGACAATGCATACCATTCATAGATTGCATTCCGCAACAAGAACCACCCTTTTTGCATACACCTTCCTCACAAGCCTTTTTATCTAAATTTTCCATATCTTTATATATTATTTATAATATCGACTTTGTTAATTTACGTATTTTAACACCTATTTGTGAAATCTTCATGAAGAATAACAAAAGCCGTTTCTTGAGATAAGATCTCCGAAACGGCTTTTTTAAATCAAGACTAAACTCCAACTATTTGAGCAATGAAATTTTCACTAAAATCTTCAACCAAGTAGTCTTCTTCTTCAATCTTAAAACTTCTCTTGAGTTTATCAAGAATAGAATCTTTGTCTAATTCTGTTTCAAAATCAAAATATTGTACCCCGTTAAACCCTTCAAAGGATGTGGAGAAAAGTATTTCCATTTCTTCTTTTAAAGAAGAGTCCCAAAAAATAATTTTTCTTACATCTTCTTTTAAAAAAAGAAAAATCAAAACATCATATATTTTCTTATAAGAATATATTAATGAATTAATTGGTTCTTTTTCTCCCAGTCTTCTATTAACAAAAAGAACTTTCATTTTCAGATCCTTTCTTAAAAAAATTAAAAATATTTAATGTAGGTTTGTACAAAACCTTTACCATTAGTATATCCTCTTAATATACAACGCCCCCTGAAAGCTTTCTCTTTCATCACACCAGGACCATAATTCTCCCCTCTTCTTTCGAGAAGAACATCCCAAAGATTTTTTGCTTCAGTAATAGCATCATCTTCATTTTTTATACTATCAGTTGAAAGAAGGGTTTTTTCATTTTCTTCTCCTCCCTCTTCGTTATCATAGGTAAATCCTAAATAGGATCTTTCCTCAATCTCTTTTCCCATTCAGCACCTCTCCAGTTTTATTAACTTAACAATTAACCAAATTTTATTCAAGAGAAATGATAACATATACACAATTTTTTGATAGTAAAAAAGTGGATAAATAAAAAAGCGTCCCTTATCGAGGACGCTTCAATTCAAAATTATTTAAAAAATCTCTAAACCTTTTCTTGCACTCTTTTTGTGTTAAGAACTCAGTGAGGGGATAATTTTCATCTAATAATACAATACAATCATGACATAGATGTTTTTTCCGCCCTGTACCCTCATACCACTGTTGAGGATATTCATAATAGTCACGTATCCCCACCTTTTTTCTACACTTTTGGCAACAAGGTCCTTTTTTCTCAGACATGGAACTTCCCTTCTGGTTTAAAATTAAACAAGACCCAAATCTGATCTCATTCCCGCAAAAGCAGGGTTAAATGAAATCAAGGAAGAATGAATCTTTTTCAGAAAAAGAAAATTTCCAGGGCCTTTTTCATTCAATTTATTATAATTAGCCTGAAACATATCCTTATAATCTGATAAAAATTTCGTTTGTTCATCAGAAATAGCAAATGGAATCATTCCTTCTATCAAGAAAATAAGCCTCTCCAGGGCTTTAAGAGTTAAAAGAAGCTTCTTTGAATAATTCATCTTTATTTCCTTTTTTTCCTTTTCGTATTTACGATATGTCTCAAAAAATTCTTCTTTCATATCTAAAAAACTTTTCATAGTAAAGAACCTTTCTAAATAAATAAAAAATAATTAATTAAAAATTCAATGTTATTTATAACATTTTTGAGATAAAAAGTAAATAGTTATCTCTTTCCTTTCAAATCTCTTCTTGCTATCTAAAATTAAATCAGATAACCTTATAATATGAACGAGCTCACTATCGGAATAATTATCATCATAATTTGTACTTTAGGATACATCAGCAACTGGCTAAATTGGCGTTTTTTGAATTATAAAATAAACCATTTATTATATTATTTTGGAACTTTCATTCACGAAAGCTCTCATGCTCTGTTGTGTATTTTAACTGGAGCAAAAATTAGTGAATATAAAATTTTTACAGAACAACCACATGTTTCTTATTCTAATTCTAAATTGCCAATTATCGGAAACTTGTTAATATCCACTGCCCCTATGTTTGGTGGATTAACTCTCCTCTTTTTTATCAATAAATACTTTTTATTAGACACATACATAATGCCCCACTTTTCTGATTGGCATTTTTTTCTTTCAGATTTTTTAAATTTTATAAAACAAATAGACATCACTCAATGGAAAAATTTAATTACAATATTTTTATTATTAAATATTGGAGCAATGATCGGACCATCTTGGCAAGATCTAAAGAACGTATGGATTTTAATCCTAATTTTAGCTTTTATCCCTTGGTCATTTTTTACACCATTAGGACTTTTTGCTATTTCTTTGATTTTGTTAGCAATACTTTTTCAAGTATTTTTAATAATTTTAATTTCAATAATTAAATTTTTTATCAAATAAAACTAGTTAGGCTGAGTATCTCCTGGGGCGAAACCAAATACAACTTTTTTTATTTGAGGAAATTGTAAAAGAGTTTTTTCTACCAATGGATGTATTCTCCCAATACTGACAGAAACTCCAGCCCATCCATCTAAATCAATATTGAGTAATACATATGCTGTGTCGCCTTGTATTTTAAAATAAGAAACAGATGCTTTCGTTTGTGTAATTAACTCTCCCGCAGCAGCATCAGCACTTGCCCTAATAATGTCAGTAGTATAAGGAATGCTTAATATTTTTTTTACAAAAAGCCATTTATCTAATGGATTTTTACCTCCTTCCTGTAAATAATTAGTCATAGCTTTGTTGTAAGCATCAATATTTTCAGGCACTAAAATACTTATATCAATTTTTTTGACAAATGATTCGCAATCAACTTGTGACATTTGAAATCCTGGAGTAAGTTTAGTCATATCTTTATATACATATACTCCATCTCCTCTATCTACCATCTCACCAAATAATGCAACAGCACTGCCTTCACCAAATTCAATATTTAATTGTTCTTTTACATTCATACCCTCAGCTGTTGAATCCCACCAAACGTCAGCAATGCGTCCACTAATTTTTGGATCCATTGGTCCAACAGTACCTATAAATTTACCAACCTTGCTATCTTTTTCTGCGGGAAGATTTTGATATTCACCACTCACGTTTTCACCTTGAATATTCATTTTTAACCAAGCTCTATCACTATATCCACTCAATGTTTGTTGCAAATACTGATAACACATATCGATAGATTTAACAGGAACAACATCAACGACTTTCATTTTTTCATTTTGTTTTAACAAAAAGAAATATGCTATTAAAATAGCAACAAAAATAAAAACATAAATCAAATATTTTTTCATATTCATATAATACAACATTTAAATTAACTTCTAAAATTTATTCTAGTGGATTTTGTCCACGAATAACACGAATTAAAAATAAAATTACAGCCACTACTAAAAGAATATGAATAAATCCCCCTAAAACATGAAAACCGACAAAACCAAAAACCCATAAAACTAATAAGATAAATGCAATTGTTGTAAGCATACATACAATGCCGTTTTAACAATAAAAATATTACAAGTATCTATATACTAAAATATTCTTCAAAAAATGATTATTCTAAAAATCTTAAAAAGATTTAATTACTTCTCTAAATTGATGTGCCGTTGGATCTAATTTAAGATACAAAGATTTTCCAACTGATGGCACAACCGCAAAACTTTCTCCAACTTTTCTATCAGCATAGTTAACAACTAAAATATTATTCTCTTTCAATTCTGTTGTTTGTGGAGCTATCCTATCTCCTAAAAAGACTGCTTCACTTCCGACTTTTCCATCTACTCTATCGAGTAAAGCAACGGCATAATAGAATACTCCACTACCACCCGTTTCCTGAGTCAACAAAAATGCTAAATCTTCTCTGCCATCATTGTCAAAATCACCAACAATATCATTACCAAAATATTTAGTAACTATTTTTGAAGCAGAACCCGGGGCTGCTTCAACCTCCGAGATGCCATTCTTTAAGGCAACCTTTTGTCCTCCTATTGTATATACACCATCATGTAGATTAATTTGAATACCATTTCCATTATAGATATCATCATCAATAAAATTAAATTTATATATACCCAAACCTAAAATTATTAAAACTAAAATTGCTAAAAGTATCAATGTTTTTTTCATATCTCAAGTATACACTAATTTTCATTTTTAAATTCATTCTCCTGTTTCAAACTTGGGAGGATGTTCAAAGGGCTATTTTATCTGATCCTCTTTAGAAGAAACAAATTCTTTAAATTTTATAACATCATCCTTAGAACCTAATATGTGTATTTGTTCAGGGGTTCTAATTTTAATTTGAACGCCTTCATTAGTTGTACTTGAAGATTCTATAGCACTATCATATTTGTATAATGGTGCTTCGTCAATTGAAAAAAGATTTGTATTATAAAAATCACGTCTTTCTTTGTCATATATTTCTTTTTCTTCGGTAGTTGCATCTACTTTTGGTAATATTAATGGGTTTTTAGCATTTACAATTACTTTATAAGTAAAATTTCCAAAAGCGGTTGATTTTATGGGGGAATATGAAAAGTATGTACCAAAATGACTATTTCTAAATTTTTCTATTGCACCATCCCTACTACCATGATAAACAATATCCTTTATTTTACTATCAGGAAATATTGTATCAAGATAAGCTGAATATTGTTGTTGTGTTCCAATATTAGCTAACTCAGGATTAGATTCAAATAATTCTGCTACACCTTGTTTTATTACTTTCTGTTCAAGGTTTTTTTCTAGTTTTAAATTAAGCTGCTTTGGAAATTCCCCTATCATAATAAAATTATACCTTATGTTCGAACTCATACAAAGGCAGGCAAAATAACCATTGTAAAATATGGCTTAAAATTTTACTCCGCACTTGGGAGGATGTTCAAATATCCATAATAAATAATAAAGAAAACTATATTTAGCCAAAAACTTTCCCATCCTCCTCTACCAACCATTCACCAAATGAATCAAACATTGCTAATATCTCTTTTTTGTCAGAGGGAGGATTTTTTTCAAATTTATACAAATCTCTCATTTCTTTTTCTTTTTCAGGATAGAAAGAAATAAACATATCTACCAACTTATCAGTTTCCATGGTATAGAAATCAACTTTCCACATACACATCATACCAGCACTACGAATAAGTCTTTTAGCTATCTCAAAACCAATTTTGTTGATTTCCTTAACATCAGATGCTGTCTTTAACTTTTCTCTCGCAATATCAATATCTCTTTTCATACTTAACCTAACACGACCACATGTTTCTTTGTCTAATCTAATTGGTGGAAGTTCTTGGTCAAAATCTTTTCCCCAAACCCAGGTGGCAAATACTTTCATTTGAAGTTTCTTTCCTTCGGGAAGTTTATCAATAGAAAAGAGATTTATTTCTGCACCTCTCTGAAACGGGTAAAGTTTATTCAATCTATCCATCTCGTTGTTAACCCAAGAATTTTGACATTCTTTAATTTTTTCATCATTCAGGTCTGTTATTGCATATAAATCTATATCAGATTTAACATCCATTGCTTCTCCATGTGCCACACTTCCTCCAACATATACGGAAATGAGATGGTCACCCAGATGTTCTTTACAAACTTTTGTCATTTCATTTACAACCTCTCCCCACTTACCAGTTATTTTTTCAATAGAGGCTTTTTTAATTAGAAATCTATTTTCATCAATATTTAATGTTGCCATATAAAAACAGTATATCAAAAAGTAATATAATCAACTATATAATTTATTCTACTCCGAACTTAAAAATTGATTTAGCTAAACAAAGAGAAAGTTACACCCAAATAGTAAGGCCAAAGAACTATTGCAAATAATCCTTTCCAAAAAGCTAAATGTAAAAATCCAACAGTAAAAAGCCACGCTGCAACCCAGAAACCTCCCGCAAACATATGATTTTCAACTCTAATTTTATTTTCCATATTGTTTTATTTATTTTCCATATTTTCTTTACTAAACTTTTTTCCTATGTAGTAAGGCCAAATTATTAAAGAAAGAACACCTTTCCAAAACGAAAGATGTAAATACCCTATGCTAAAAAGCCAACCTATCATCCATAGTGTCCCAAAGACATCTTGATGAGTTATTATTGTGTTTGTCATAATATGATTATATCAAACTTAATTATATAGTCTATTCTCCTGCTCCGAACCCGGGAGGAGATTCTAAAAGCTATTTTAGATAACTATCAAAATAAATAGCGTGGCAAGTATATCCACCAGGGTTTTTTTGTAAATAATCTTGATGATATTCTTCTGCAGGATAAAACTTAATAAGTGGCTCCAGGGTTGTAACTACAGGATTCTTCCATCTTTTTGATTTATTAACAATGTCTATAAAGTCTTCTGCTTCTTTCTTTTCCTGCTCATTCCCATAAAAAATTGCTGAACGATAAGATGTACCTCTGTCATTCCCTTGTTGATTTAATGTTGTCGGGTTATGTATTTGAAAGAAAAAATCCAGTAACTTTTTGTAAGAAGTTTTTTCAGTGTCATATTCAATTTCTAATGCTTCAGCGTGACCTTCATGGTTATGATAAGTTGGGTTTTCTACTTTTCCACCAGTATAACCAACAATAGTTTTAATCACTCCAGTTTGTTTTCTAATTAAATCCTGAAGTCCCCAAAAGCATCCTCCTGCTAATATAATTTTTTTAGTCATAAATTTTTAAATTATTTTCCTGGAATAAATTTCATTGAAATAGAATTAACACAGTATCTCACGTTTTTATCTGTTAAATTTTCTCCAGTAAAAACATGACCTAAATGTCCACCACATTTGGCACAAGTTATTTCGATACGAATACCATCAGCATCTAAGGTTTTTTTAGTTGCACCTAAAATTTCGTCATCAAAGGACGGCCAACCACAAGTAGATTCAAATTTATCTTTTGAATTATATAACGGTAATTCACATTGTCGACATACATATACACCTGTTTCTTTATTATTCACGTATTCTCCTATAAATGGTGCTTCTGTACCTTTATTTATAATTATTTCCTTTTCTTCTTCGGTTAATTGATTCACACTAATAATTATAACAAAAAAAATCAAAAGTTATACATCTTCTCCTGCTCCGCACTTGAGAGTCTTACCCCTCCTTTTTGGAGAATATTAGAAATATTTTAATTAAACAGAATTAAGATTTTTCTACATTTCTAACCTTTCTTAAAAATAGTATCTCTCCAATAATAATTATTTTAATAACTAGCACTGACAAAGGATATAGCCATGTTGTTATTGAATATGTTTTAAGTGAAGCAATTGAAAGACCATGTTTAAAAGCATCAAAAAACATAGAACCAAGAGATTCACTATGTGGTGCATTCCAGGTCTTACGCATAGTAGGGAAAAATCCTACCACATCAGTAAAGGAAGCTAATACAACTGACCATAAAATATTATTAGTTATAAGCCAAGGGATGATTGAAATCAAGGCTAATGCCAAACATACTTTATCAAATTTTGTTATGTCTTTTGTCCCGTATTTTAAAGAAAGAAAAAATATACCTATAGTTATGACTGCAGTGACTCCAGTTGTCCAAGAACCTGGACCTCCACCAGAAAACCATTGCCCTAAAAATGCTAATACAGTTACTATTGACCATATAAGCCAAGTATAGATATGGGGTTTAGTATTTCCACGAAATATGTCTTTTATATAAAGGTAAGAACTTCCTAGAGCAAGAAAAACTGCAATACTTCCTAGAATTATTTTTATTTCCATACTATGAATTATATCAAAACTTAATATAATTAAGTATATAGTTTATTTCCCTGCTCCGAACTTGGGAGGATGTTCGAATAGCGATAAGAGAAAAGGTTTGATAAAATCATCTTATGAATAAAAAAGAAACCCCTATTATGCCACATAAAATTTCAGAAGATTTACGAAAAGCCTTAACTGCTTCACCTTTAGCAAAAAGAACTTGGGATGACACTACCCCGCTCGCACACAACGAATGGATTTGCTGGATTATATCAGGCAAAAAAGCAGAGACAAGAGATATACGTATAAAGAAAGCCATATCAAAACTCAAAGGTGGAATGCGTCGACCTTGTTGTTGGGCTGGATGTACCCATCGTTGAAATTAAACTTGGGAGGATGTTCGAATAAGTTTGATAAATTAGATAAAAAATAAAAAAGCTGACAAACATGATTCATCAGCTTTTATTTTGTTTGTGGAAATTTTAGAACGTTCCCCATTTCCACAGATAAAACACCATGGTACCAACAACAATTAATGTTATTGATATTTTTAACAAAGTCATTTTGGTTGTTGACTTCATCTTTTAACCTTTCTTTGTTTAAGAATTTTTTGATTGTTACAAATTAACCCAGAAAAAACAGCTTTTGTATTGACCAATTTCTTTCCAGTTGATTTTTTCAGCTTCAACAAAATCAACAACAAAAGAATTAGCTTCTAAGTTGTTGCTTGTACTATTGTAATAAACCAAAGCTGCTAAACCGGGTTTCTCCAAGGTGGAACAAGATATAAGGTGAATAGATGAGTATTTCAAATGACTCTCATTTTCATCCCTTACATTAAGATTAACAAGTTTTATTAAGACCTGATACAAGTGTGCAAATTTCTTTCTTGCCTTCCTTGTCTTTGACAGTTCTTCATAATACTCTGCTAGTGATTCAGTTCTAATCGGAAGCAACATATTTTTATCCTTTTAATCGTTACTGAAATTTATTGAGTTATCTCAACCTCCGTAAAGAAACTAAGATAACTCAACAAATATAAATAAAAGGAAATATCAAAGAACTTATATAAATATATAATACTACTTTATATAACAAAAGTCAAGTATCTCTCCTGCTCCGAACCTGGGAGGATGTTCGAAGAAGTTGTATTGAGGTACAACATTTACAAATCCACTCTGCTCCGAACCTGGGAGGATGTTCGAATAGCTATTACTTCAAAATCTTAAATTTATCTATATCAATATCCCAGGAGTCCGTATTAATAGGTTCTTCATTTGTAAATTTTGGATAAAAATGTAGATGTAAATGTGATACTGATTTCTTATCCTTATCATTTTGACGTGTCCTCCAACAAGTGAATAGTTGATCACCAAATAAAGAACCCTTACCTATGATTTTATTATTTCTGTAATGATTTTCTAATTTTTCAGTAATTTCTGCTAATTCGAGTAATTCTTCTTTTTTTAATTCAGAAAAACGAACTACGTGTCTTTTGGATATTAGTAAAGTATGATATTTCCTATAAGGGAACGCCGCAAATACCCAATTCCAAAAAGAATATTCGTTAATAGTAAGCTCTGGAGACATAATACAAAAAGCACACCCCCCATTCAAATCTTTAAGATGTTTTTTATATTCTTCACGTGGAAGTGGTTTAGTTATTTTCATTATTAAATAACTTATAACAGACAATGTAATATGTCAATTTATTTTCCTGCTCCGAACTTGGGAGGATGTTCGAATAAGTTTGATGGAATAAAAACGGACCCAACATTGTTGGGCCTCGTGTAAAAATAAATTAAAATGTGCTTATGATATCTTGTTTGTTTTAAAAAGATAATAATCAACACATCCAACAGTTTCCTTTTCACCATTGTCTTTTGTAAACTCTACGTGAATAATCCAAGAAGTTTCATTAAATAAACCTATCACTTTTCCTTTTTTGCCAAAACCACAGTATTGATATTTGGGAGACCTTGCTCGGATAGGGTCATCTATCACAACCTCAACCGTATCACCTATGTTTATGTGATTTCCGTAACAATCAAAACCAGCAAAATTTGATGGCGGTTTTGCAATCAATAACTTTTCCCCAAGTCTTTCTCTTTCTGTCCTTGTTATCATACTATCACTTCCTTTTTTATTAATTAAAACAAATCGTAATTTTCTTTTTCCCCTTCTTGTCTTCGTAAACAGAAGAGTAAGGAGACGAACTCGTCGTTACAACGTGATATCTTTTGATAAAACCATCAGGTAAAATAACCTTACCTACAGTTAAATCTTTCTTCACTTTGAAATTTTTTTCATCGAAATCTAATTCAGCTATTTCCAAATCAGATTTATCAACTTTTATCACCGGGTATTTCTTGAAGATAAATCTTTGTCCTTTAATTGTAACTTCAAATTTTTTTCCAACAACAGAAAAAATCAAACCGAGAAGAAATAAGATGGTAGAAAAAACAACAAAGAATTGTATTTTTTCATTATAATCAGTATCTAACTCTCCTACAATAAGAGATATTATAAAAAAGATTATAAAAAATCCTATCTTCAAAAGAATGTTTCCTTTTGATACTTTGATTCCTCCAAAAGCAAATGAAGCAATCAAAACAAGAACCAACAAAACAACAAACTGTAACATAGTAACCTCTTTATTTAATTGACGAATAATTTGCTTACCCAAATACTACAACTTTTTTAATAAAAGTCAATTTATCTAAATGCTCCGAACTTGGGAGGATGTTCGAATAAGTTTAGTAGATAAATAATTGCTTTTTTTGTCTTTTGCTATACTATGTATTAAACAAACAAAGAGAGGTATTTATGAAAGAAACACTTGTTCATTCGTTTTATCTCGGACTTATTTTTATCTTTGCAATAATAAGTCCCATATGTTATTTCTTTTGTTGGTTATTATCAAAACCACTTAAAAAACTTTATTATCTCTACATAAAATTAGGAGATAAAAAAGTAACAATATTACAAAATCCGTCTTAAAAAACGGATTTTATTTTTATCCCCAAAAACAGAAAACTCCCAACAGCAGAAGTAATCTGCGTGGGAGTTATTAATTACAAGAGAGATTAAAGAGAATTTTATAACCCTCCTCGCACCCTTTATTTAATGCTTTTTCACTAACTCCAAGAAAACCTAGCCTTACAGATAGAGCTCCAAATTCAATGCCGTTTGGGTCACAAGCAACCATTGCCTTCATCTGCTCATAGCCAAAATTATCAAGAACCTTTTGAGATGGTTTTAACTCTTTTATTTCTTCTGAAAGAGAATCAAACCAAGACCACTCTCTTAAAAAAATAGCTTGTGCCATTGATTCCAATTTTTCCTGAAATTTCTTGTTGGAACCATATATGTGCATTCCAAAATTTGAAAAAGGTTTTTCTATCTCAGAATCAACAATCTGTTTTCCATTAGGATTTCGAAAATGATTTACATTTTTGAAATCACTAATTTTTACCATACTGTTAAAAGTAAACAGTATATCTCGCTCTGGATTTAGAAAACAAGGCATAACATCTCCTAAAATTTAGTTAGTGAAATTAACAATTAACTATTAGAAGTCCAATTAAATTATACAATTAATACTAACTATCTGTCAATTTATTTTTCTGCTCCGAACTTGGGAGGATGTTCGAATGAGTTTAACAAAGAAATAAATAAACAAAAAGAGCCACAGAAGAGTGGTTCTCTTTGTGGCTCATAATTAATTACCAGTTTTTTGTAATTTCACTGATTCTTTTTTCAATATCAAACTCTGTAAAATTATTTTTCTCACAGAAATCTTTTACTGTATTTTCCAGATTTTGCCAAAATAACTTAACTTCCTCATATCTTTTTTTGGATTTTTCATAAATTTCCTGATTAGTTTCTTTCTCTAACCACTGCATCATATAATCTTCAGGTGTAGATTTATTGTCTCCTATTCTTATCTCCCACACTTCTGTATTTGAATTATCTTCCTTTTGAGGACCAAAAATATGATAGATTTTCTTAAAAGAAGAATCGGGATCCTTGCTAATCTCCCTAGTTAGAATTTCAAGAAGAATAGAAATATGAGGTTCAGTTTTTAAAACTATTATATCTAAACTTCCATCCATATTAGATAAAAATAGATTAGAAAAATCTTCATATGAACCAACATCATCAAAATGACCAGCACAACTAACTCCAAATGTCGCGCAGAATGGTATTTGATGGAATAATTTAACCAATCCCAAAAACTCTAAATCCACACTTTCTATTTTATTAAAATTATCCAAAAATGATACTACCGCATGAATAGACATAGAACCTCCAACTGTTTATTTTAATTTATTGAGTTATCTCAATCTCCAGAAAGAAACTAAGATAGCTCAACAAATATAAATAAAAAAGGAAATATCAAAGAACTTATATAAATATATAATACTACTTTATATAGAAAAGTCAAGTATCTCTCCTGCTCCGAACTTGGGAGGATGTTCGAAAAATTATATTAGAGGAAAATATCGTATAAAAAACAGAAAACCCACCGAAGCAGTTTTTCTGCTGGTGGGCACAACTCTATATAAACTTTTTAGTTTCATAGAAAGAAAAAAGTCTGATCTCCCTTTCTTGAGCACCAAAGGTACTTTCAAAGTAACTTTCAAGAGACTTCTGAAATTTTTTTTTAAAAGATTCTTGTCCTCGATTTATTCTCAAGATTTGATCTTCCGTACAATCTTCTTTATTAAAAGAATCCCATTCAAATTCAAGTTTTTTAAATTGAGCAACTTGTTTCGTAAGTCTCCAAAAGTCCCTGCGAATTATATATAAACCTAATTTGAAAGAAATATACTTTTCTAAGTAAAAAAAAGTAACAAATGAAAACTCCTGAAATTCAATCTTTTTTACAAATTTTTCAAATTGAAGTTTCCTTTCAAGCTCTCCGTGTGTTAGTAAATAATCCTTCCAAATAGGTCTCATAATTTCTATAACTTCTTTCTTTCTCATTTTTTTCCTCTTGTTGTTAAATTATTTTATTAAGTTCTCTCAATCTCCATAAAAGAAACTAAGAGAACCTAATAAAACTTAACAACTAAATCAAAATATCAAAGAACTTATATAGATATATAATACTACTTTATATACAAAAGTCAAGTATTTCCCCCGCTCCGAACTTGGGAAAATATTCAAAAGAGCATTTTAGACAAATAAAAAAACCGTCTCTCCTAAAACAGTTTTTTATTTTAGTTAAAGACGGTTAATAATTAATTTATAAGAAAATCACGAATAACAATCAGCTTCTGATTATATTGATCTTCATCTTTTTCATTCTCCATTTTCATTACATAATCACGAATTTCTTTTAATTCAATGAGCATATTAAGAATTGAGGAAAATTTAGGATTGATCAAAACATCAGGTACACCTGAAGGAAGAAGTAAGAAATGTAAAAATTCCAATCTCAACTTAAGTTCTTCATTAAAAATGCCATTAACCTGATTAAACTTTCTTACCTTAACCCCAAATTTCGAATGGAAATTTTCATAAGATAGATCATCATAGGCAATTTCAACTTCAGCACCAAAGAAATCAGTTTTTGAAACCAACTTCCACAAAATCCCTTTGGAAATCAATTTTTTCTGATATTCCTCGATATCTCCAGCTGTCCAGAGGGTGATCGGCTTTGTTGAAGAAATTTTTTCAAGTTCATTAAGAAGCTTGGGGTTTATTTCATTACCAATAAATAAAGTACCTTCAAGATCACAGAAAACTCCAGGAAAATATTTTCCAACAAATTTAGCATCTTTCGAGTCCCACTTGAAATCTAAAATTGTTTTAAATACTTCCTCGTCTGTTCCCGTAACTCCAATTCCTCTGGCTTTGTTGATGTGTTCAAATGCCCTTTGATCTTTACAATCTGGTATACGGCCCAAAACCGAATGCTGAATGAAAGACATTACCTTTTCGTACTCTTTAGCTCTATTAAGCTCTACAGCAAGAATATCCTCCTCTTTTTTACTGTCAATCAACTCAAGATATTTATTGTAGAATACCTCGGGTTCACTAATAGTATCAATAAATCCTGTCCTCGCTTTTCCCATCAAAGCATGAAATTTTGTAGAAAATTCCTTCTTTTTGAGAAAATAATTTTTAGGCATAAAACTACACAACAAAATAGGAGCTTCATTGGAGTTAAATTCTAAAGCAATATCAATCCCCTTGAAATCCGCGGGCTGATCATTTGTTTCAGGTCTTTGATATTCTGCTTGAACCAGAAATAAATCACACCCTTTTGAGGTTAGATATTTTGTTAGTTCAGCATAAAAGCCATTTTTTCCATTTAAATACGTTTTCATTTTCCTTTTCCTTTTCCTTTTTTAAAACAAATTATTTATTGAGTTATCTCTGTTTCCAAAAAAAAGAAACAAAAATAACTCAATAAATCAATTAAGGAATCATTTTCAAAGACCAAAATACTATATACATAGTACAGTATTTAAGTAAAAAGTCAATGCTCCGAACTTGAGAGGATGTTCGAATAAGTTTGATAAACAAATAATATAAATCTCTAATTAAACTTGAAAATTCCTTTTTTGATACTCGTGAATTAATTCAATATCTTTTATATCCTTATCTCTTCCCATAGCTTGTTTTAATTCAATTAAATCATCTAAAGACATAAAAGGTACCCCTTCTATTATATCTGCATTCTTTATCACATTTTCTGTAATAAGTTTACATCCTTCAATATGTGAAAAGTTTTTTGCTACCTCAGCATTATATTTATATAAATGAAAATGATTAATCACCTTTTCTTTCTCTTCCCAACCGTCTTTTTTTAGTTTTTCATAAAGTTTATTAGTTACAATTAAATCAATGTCGTCATATTGCCTAATATTTCTCGCAGCCAAAGCACTACCACCAACAACTAAATATTCTCCAATGGGAAGATTTAACTTCTTAACATCACTTATAATGTTAGACATGTTTTATATATTAGCATATATATAATGTTCACAACATTCACAAGTTCACAATGCTCGGGAGGTAGGGATCGAACCTACGACCAATCGCTTAACAGGCGACCGCTCTACCGCTGAGCTACTCCCGAATACATTTAATATCTTAACAGAAAATGAACAAAAAACAAGCAAACCAAAATATTTTTATTTGTGGTATAATTTTATTTATGAAAGAAAAAATAGAAAAATACTTACTTATTTTATACAAAAAATATAGGATAACCCCTGACATTTTAAGTTATATAAGAATATTTTCTGCCCCTTGGCTTGCCCTCCTTATAACTAAAATACTTTCAGGAAAAAGTTCAATACTCGCCATTATTACGATAATCCTTTATCTAATAATAATTTCTACAGATTATCTCGATGGAATTTTAGCCCGTGCAATCTCGAAAACAGAAAAACACGATCATTATCACGGAGGAATGCTTGATCGTCTAAGCGACAAAATATTAATTATATTTACACTTATCCCCTTTGGATTAAATCTTTTTACTTTCTCAATTATTCTAGCAGAATCAATTTTAGTGTTTCAAGCACTATATTCTCCTGATCATAAAAAACAGGCAACTCGTGCTGGAAAAATAAAAATGGTTTTACAAACATTTTTGATTCCTCTTTTAATATTACAAATAGTCTCAAGCATTATTCCAGAAATGATTATTTATGCATATATAATAGCCACAATAATAGCTACTTATGTTTCAATCTATTCACATTATTTTTATTTTGAAAATGATTGATTCTCTGGCACTAAATATTTCAAATATTTTTGGTTTATGTAAAAAAACTAAATTTCCTGGAACTTTAGCAAGTTTTGCTTCTTTAATTTTTTCTTTTCTAGCTTACTATTTTTTTAATAAAACAATTTATATTTTGCTATTTTTTGTTTTTTTAATTGTAGGATTTTGGGCTATTAATAAAGTTCATAAAAAAAGTGGGCTTGGAGACTATCAATGGATAGGCGTAGATGAATGGATTGGAATGTGGCTTGCCAACTTTTTTCTTTTTAATTTTAATTTCAATTTAATACAGGCCATTATTTTTTCTTTAATTTGTTTTGCAATTTTTCGCATAATTGATATTTTTAAATTTATTCCACCATTACAAACAATAAACAAAAGTGAAAATCAAAATGCTTTCGCTGTAATTTTTGATGATGTTGTCGGTAGTTTATATACATACATAATAATACTATTTATACTTGGTTTTTATAATTTAGATTACATTTATTCTTCTTTTTTAATACTTATCCCCGCAATGATCGCAAATATGGCACCTACTTTATTTAAAACAAAATATTGGAACACTCCTATAAACGAAGAAATTTTTGGCAAAAACAAAACTTGGCGAGGTTTTATAAGTGCTATCATCGTCGGAACGATAGCATATTTTTTACTTGTTAAATTTAACTTAATAAATTTTGACACTAAAACAAGTTTAATAATTTTTGTTGGTTTTTTATTTAGTTTCGGAGCTATAACTGGAGATTTAATAGAATCATTTTTCAAAAGAAAAATCGGAATAAAACCGGGAGAAACTTGGGCACCTTGGGACCAAATAGATTATATATTAGGAATGATATTGTTAACATATTTTATTTATCAATACACATTTAACCAAATAATACTGCTACTTGTATTAGGAGGCATAATAAGTGCTCTCACGCACAGGATAGGATATTTAATAAAAATAAATAGTGCTAAGCAGTAATCTTGTTCAAGAATTTTATAGCTTGTTCAAACACACTAAAACAAAATTCTAAAAAATGATCAAATAAATGAGTACTTCTCATTTTCGGAGAATATGATTCAGAATCTTTTTTCCAATTTTCTGTCACTTCTATAAGCTCTGAAATTAAATCTTTTTCAGTAAAAAATACACCTGATTCCATATTTAGATCAAAAGATAAAATATCAATATTTTGTGAACCTAAAATTCCCTCTTTGTTATCCACAAGCATTATTTTGCTATGATTCATTTCTTTTGTTAAAAAAAATGTAATACCGTATTTGCTAAGTTTATGCATATAAAAATAATTAGCTACATTTGCTATTTTAGGATGTGTGGCAACACGTGGAATAATTATTTCAACTTTCACTCCCCTTTTTGAAGCTTTTTTCAATGCTTTGATAAGCCAATGATTGGGCATAAAATAAGGAGTAATAATCAATATTTTTTCTCGAGCATTTTCTATTTTATCGCTATAATATTTATTTAATCTAAAAGAATTTTTCGTAGCAAAATGTTCAAAGAAAGAAAGTCTACCTTTTTGTACGCGTAATTTTTTATCATATTTCAAAACAAATTTATCTTTACCTCCACAATTTTTATATACTTTTGCAAATGATCTCAAAATGTATTTCACAACTTTTCCATCAACTCTCACCAAAAGATCATTCCATTTTTTAAAAAACTTTTTTATATTTATCCCACCGATAAAAGCTATATGCTCATCTATTATAAGTATCTTCCTATGGGTGTGCCGAAAAAGTGTATTAAAAAAGAATAACTCCACCCCAGCATCCCTCAATTTATTAATAGATTTTTCTGAAATTTCAGAAGAACCAAGAGAATCAAAAATTATTTTTACTTTAACACCTGACTTTGCCTTCTCGCTAAGTATCTCAATAAAATCATGAGTGTCGGAAGTATCATCCACAAAAATATACATTTCAAATAAAATTGAACTTTCTGCTTTACTTATAGCTTCGAGCATAGAATCCCAAGCATTTTCATTCTTTGTATATACCTTATAATGACGCATAAACCTATTATACACTAGAAAAAATGTCATTTTAGTTTATAATGATTTATATAACACATATCAAGAAATGAAACTAAAATACCTAATTACATTACTTTTACTGATGCTGGGGGGCCTACTTGGTACGGTCTATTATTATGGTCTCGACCCAGCACTCTTAACAAAGCTTTCTTTTTATTTAAATATGGCAAATCCAAATGTCCATATTGTAGATATACACGAAGGTTTACGAAAAGAAGAAGTGGCAAATATTGTAGCAAAAAAACTCAGCTGGAGTGAAGAAGAAAAGCAAACTTTTTTAAATACACCTATAGCCTTAAATACTTCAAACACAGAAGGCCACTATTTTCCAGATATATATTTTTTAAATAAAGATGAAACCCCCGCCGAAGTCAGCACAAATATGTTTGATGAATATTCAACACAAGTAGATAAAATCAAAAAACCAAAAGCAAAAGAAATAATGAATCCAGAAACTGTTCTGAAAATCGCTTCAATCATAGAGCGTGAATCAGGCGGCAAAAGTGATATGAGACTAATATCAGGAATCATTTGGAATCGTATTTTTAGTGGAATGAAATTACAGATGGATGCAACGTTGCAATACGCTAAAGGAAATGAAACAGATGGCTGGTGGCCAGAAGTTAGTCCAAATGATAAAAAAATAAAATCTTCTTACAATACTTATATGTATGCAGGTTTACCACCTAGCCCTATTGCAAACCCTGGCCTAGATGCCATAGAGGCTGCCTACAATCCTGAAAAAACAAAATGTATGTTCTACCTACATGACAAAAATGAAAAAATTCATTGTGCTGTGACCTACGAAGAACATAAAAAAAATATTGAGAAATATTATTAGTCGGATATAAAAAGTAATAGCCCATGCAAAGATCTGCAATGGGCTATTTATAATGATTTCTTGATCTTTTTTACTGTAGTTTTTTTATTCTGAGCTACAGTATCTTGTTGAATTCTGTCAATAAGATTTTTTACAATCTTTTCAACAGTCTTTATTCCAGTGAATTTGGTTTCAATAGAACCACCTTCAACATTAGAGTAAGAAAATGAACAAGATATTTTATCCTGTTCATTAATACCATCCATAAGATGATATTTTTCAACAAGACCCAAAAAAGACAAGATCACAATGAGAAAGAAAAACTTTTTCATTGTTTCTTTCCTTTCTTAAAAATTAACGAACTATTTTATTTACTCTTAAAGTATAGCATATTTGAATAATAAAGTCAAGCACACAAAATACCCTTTTTGACAATAGCCATTTGACATATAAAAATAAAGGTATACTCTTTAAATAGAACTTCACCTAGCTCTTTGGTTTATCTCACCTAACAGGTGAAATTCTGGTTGTTAAACTAATTTTGGAGGTACCATCTATGCTTCTTTCATATTCTGCCATATTATCTTCACTGTTCTCAATGTTCGGCGCTTTCTCAATCAGAGCACCTGACATTTAATTAATTACTTTTGTTGATATTAAACCCTGTTAGGGACTTTCATTCTTTTGAGTGAGGTCCCTAATTTTTATTTAAATTAAAATTAAAAACTTTTCTCGTCCTGACAGGAATCTCGATCCTTACTAATTTATTTGTGGTCACAAATCACTAAGTATAATTTTTCGCTTCACTCAAATTCTACGTAAGTGTTCGCGACCCCGGCTCGGCAATTTTTCTACTAAAAAATTAAGCCTGTGCCTTCCACAAACTAAAAATCTCCCGCAGGGGAGATTTTCTTAACGTTTGTGGACCCTACAGGACTCGAACCTGCCACCTCCTCATTGCAAATGAGGCGCTCTAGCCAGATGAGCTAAGGGCCCAGATACAGTAAGTATTCTAACTTATTTATTAAATAATGCAAATGTTTTTTATATTGACTTAACCTTCAAAAGGATTAATATTAAAAACAAAGTACAAAAACAACAGAAAGGATCATATGCTAAAAAGTCTTATTCTGGCTACTGATTTGGATGATGTAATTTTGCAATTTGTTCCACAATTTGTAAAATTTCATAATTTTGTATATCCTGAAATCAGCCTAAGAACAAAAGATTTTCATAGCTATAATTTTCCAGAAGTCTTAAAAGTTTCTACCGAAGAAACAAAAAAAAGATTACAAGATTTTTATTATTCTCCTTTTCATAAAGAAATAAAATTAATGCCTGGAGCATTAAAAGCTTTTTATTCATTGAAAAAGGTAGGATTTAAAATCTTTGTTATAACAGGAAGACATAAATCAACTTTTGATATAACAAGAGAGTTGATAGAAAAAAGAATTCCTGGAAATCTTCTTGAGGATATTCTTTATACAAATGCTCATGATTCAAATGGAGCAAAAATAAAGAAATCTGATATGTGTATAAAAATCGGATCTCAAACATTAATCGATGATGATTTAATGCATATAGAAGATTGTTGTTCCGTTGGAATAAAAACCTTTGTTTATAGTCATACATGGAATAAAGGATTTCTTCCATTGGAAGCAATAAGGACAAACAGCTGGAAAATTCTAGAAGAGAAAATCATAAAAGCCTATTCGCTTTTTTAAAAATTGTGAATAGGCTTTTTGTCTTTTTAATCCCTAAAACAAAAACCACCTTGCGGTGGTTTTTGCGGCACTTATGTTGTTTACGATAAATGTAAGTATTACCTCACACTCACAAGACTAGTATAGCATATCTCAAATAAAAAAGCAAGTTAATTAGAAAAATCCTCTCTTGCGAGAGGATTTTTCATATTTTGGTCTTGTATCTATAAGCCGAATTTTGTGCTTTTTACAAAAAGTAAAAAGTAATAGTTATTTGTCTAGCCCTTCGATTACTCTCAGGGTCAAGCGATTCTTCCCTAGATTGCTCTAAGGACACGATCTTGCACAGAAGTAAGGATTTAGCCGTTTCATCTCCTATATTGCTATAGAACTCACCCTAGAGTTGCCTATAGGGTGTCTTGAGGCTTTCACCACAAAACGTCTCTGTTCGCACCTATATGTTGCCATATATGGGTATTACCCATTACTCATTTTTGCCCCGTATAAATATGGGGCAAACTGTGTTCGGACTTTCCTCTCTGGCTGAAGCCAGAGCAACTATCCAATACAGGACCGATATAATTATAAAATAAAATCAAGAAAAAGTAAATCCACACACTATTTTACATAATGTGTGGATTTACTAAATTAAAAAATTAATTTTCTGTGGCTCCGTCGATTTTATCTTTCTTCCCTTCTTCAGCCAAAATATCATCAATAGAACAAACTCCAGAAACACAAGCAAATTCTTTTGCACCTACTGTATTGTCTTCTTGCTCATAATAAACAAGCTTGGAGAAATCAATATGCTTTATTTCTTTCATTCTCTTGTCATATTCTTCTTTTGAAATTTCTTCATAAGGAGCGAGCTGGTAAACGTGTTCAGAACGAGGCAAGAAAGAAAGTCCTCCGACTATATCCCAATTTTCATAAATGAAGTTTGCAACTTTTATCCATTCATCATTACCTACATAAATAGTGACAGAAGGATTGTGTTCAATATAATTTATTTTTAATCTCTTCCATTCATTTAATAAATCGATTGCTGAAACTTGATCTTTTGTAATAGCTCCATCTGGGGCTTTGATTGGAAACTCAACGACAGCCACAGTAGAATTTGCGGTAGAATATCCAACCTCAGCTTTGAAAGGAACACCTTGATCTTTAATCAAAGCAAAAAGTGGGTCATTGGTAGAGATACGAACTCGTCTGATATAGTGTTTTGCAAACCATGGATGCATTCCAGAACCAACATAGAGAAGCTGTCCAGAATTACCATGAGGTTTGATAGTTGTGATACAAGTAGAATGATTTATACCAAATTTTTTCGCATATTCTTTGTTTGTCTTTATCGCCTCTTCACGAAGTTTTGACAAAACATCATCTGTTCTGATCGTTTTGTTATCATAGTATCCAGTAATTGATACACCAAGCAATGCTTCTTCTTCACAATTCTCTTTCCATTCTTTAGAAAGATATCCAAAATGTGTAAGTGTCGCCTGATAAGTACCCAATATTGTAGAAAGTCTAACTTTTCTCTTTAAATCTTCTACTGAGTCATGTGGACGCACTACGATAGATGTGAGATTACAAAATTGTTTAGAACGAAGAGTAATTTCTCCACAAGGATTTGACCCTGGTAAACCAACAATAACATTCTGGTCATCAATTATTCCAGCTTTTTTCCAATTATCAATTCTACGTTTTGGAAGCTGTGTCATAAGGCCACCTCTATTGAAAATTCCTCTTTCACCTGTGCCTGATTTTATCAATTCTATCCATTCATTTAAAAACTCTGAAGCAGAAGGCTTTTGATTGTAAACAGCTGAGTTGTTGGCCATTGAGCGTTGTCCATTATCAACCCAAAATTGACCTTGTTTTGATTTACGCATTGATTCATCATCAATATCTGAAAGAGATATCAAAGCGCTGCGACGCACACCTCCAGCTACGACGATAAGCCCAATCTGACACATAATGTCGTGCAGATCTAAATTCGTAAGACGCTTACCTTGCCTTGCTAATATTTTCTTTTTTGTAAAGTTTATAAGATCAATCAATGGTTGAGGTCCTGAAGCACGGCCACCAGCAACTTTTAAACGAGAACCTGACGGACGAACTTTACTAAAATCAAAATCAATATCATAACCATCAGCCCAAGTCTTACAACCAAGTACATAAGCATCTGCCCAACCTTCTTTGCTATCTTCCACTACATGTGTGGCTAAATGCTTACCTGTTTGTCTTCTTATCTGTGGAAATTTTTGCACTGTTTCAGATTCAACAGAAAAACCTAATCCTGCTCCACACATCAAGATATACATCACCTCTCCTAAGTCTTGCCAAGCTGAAGGAGCAATATAAGAACAGTTGTATGCCCAGACATTTGTTTTTTTACAAGCTTCACCTGCAGACCAGAGCAATCTCATTGATGGACAAATTTCTTGTTTTAGAATTCCTTCTTTAACTTCAGCATAATCTTTTGCAGATAATTTATTTCCGAGATTTTCTTTCATGTATGCCATAAAGCGATCAATCGTCTCTATCCATGTTTCACGTCGGCCTAAACCATCTTGCCATTTTGAGTATGTTCTATAAAAAATAAACTCTTCATAAGAACTAACAAAATAAGAACTTGATTCATCAAATATTTTTTTGCTTTCTTGAGGAATAGTACCTACTTCACGTCTTAATTCTGCTCTTTTTGACCTATATAAAATATAAGATTTTGCTGTAGCATGATAACCTAAGTCCATCAAAAGAGCTTCCACCAAATCCTGCATCATTTCGACTGTAGGTACAAACTTTTTCTCTTCACTTTTTGCTTTTATTTGAGTTAATTTACGAAAGACTTTTGTTGCAACATCTTTTGCCTCCTTTTTTTCTCCTTCACCTGTAATGACAAACGCCTTATAGACTGCATCAGCAATTTTATTTATGTTAAAAGGAATTATTTCCCCTTCACGATTTCTAATACTTTTAATTTTGTTTAACTCCTTTTTTTCTAAAATAAAATCTTTTTCCATTAGATGATTATACTTCGGCAAAAAAATTTTTACCAGCAAAAAACAACAAAATTTGGCAAAAAATATCACAAAAAAACAACTTGGGTTGGCTGTAAATAGCAGTTTTTTAAAAAGCTTAAATGACAAGCTTTAAGAGGACAAAAATTCTACCTTATCTCCCACTTTTAAATTATTTTTTTGAGAAAATGAAGACATAACCTCCAAAACATACTTAGCATCTTGTTTTGGTGTAAAACTCTCTGGATATGACTCTGGTGATGCATTATTTTTTATATAAACTACATGAAAATCTTCACTAATCCATATTATGTCTAGAGAAAAATTCATATCTTTCATCCAAAAAGAATATTTTCCTGTTTGGTTAAAAACAAAAAGCATTCCTTCATTTTCTTTTAAACTTTTTCTACCAGAAAGTCCTTGTTCTTGTGCTTCTCCAGTTAAAGCCAAATTAACTTTAAGCATTTTCCCAGCAATTTTTACATACTTAATATCATTTATAGATAAATTAAATAAATTTTTTGAATTAAAAGTATTTTCTACAGTTTTTATTTCAGAAATAGGAGCAACTACATTCTTTTTTTCTATTAAAAAAAACATTATCACTAGAAAGATAACAATTATGAGAATATAAAATATGTTTTTATTTTTCATTTGAGAAATTACTTATGATCTCCATTCCAACCAAAAAGTTTACCTAATTCCTCTGGTGTTTGTCTCTTACGAGAAAGTTTTATTTCTCCATTCTGGCAAACTACTAACGCAGGTTTTGAAATCAAACAATGATTATTACTTAAGGTGTACTGATAAGAACCTGTATCAAAAACTACTAAATATAAATCAGGAATTTCTTCGTTAAGTTTTGGCAAAAGAACATAATTACCAGAAGCAGTGTATCTATCATCAGCATCACAAGTACTTCCTGCTAACCAAACTTTTTGCAAACGACGAGCATTCAAATGATTCGCTGGAGCAAAGTGCCATTTATGACGAACAACAGACCATGTGTCAGTAAGGTTCGTAATAAAACTACCATCAATAAAATACCATTTTGTATCGCTCTTATTACTAATACTTTTTTCTTCTATAACTTTAAAAAGGGTAATCTGAGAAGGGGCAGTAAAATAACTCCCCCACTCACAAACCAAATTTGGATGTTTAACACCTAGTTTATCACTTTCTTTTTTTGCAGTTTTTATCATTTGATTTACCAAGTTCTTTACTGAAATCATTTTTTTTCTTTTTTCATAAGGAACTGGCATACCTCCACCAAAATTAACTGTATCAAGTCCTGGATTTTGTTCTCTCAATTTTGCATACAAAGCAATAGCTCTTTTAAGCGGTTTTATAAAACCTTCCACTTTCTCGTTTTGAGTAGAGATATGATAATGCAACATTGAAAGATTTCTTATCTTTCCTATCTTTAAAAGATCCTCTTCATCAAAACCAAAATGATTATATTTTTTATCCCAGTGCGCATCAATCTTAACATCAAGATTAACTCTAACCCCAACTTCTCCTTTAAACTTTTTTAATCTGTTTAGTTCATGAGTATTTTCTATTATTGGTATAATTATTAGTCCTTTATCGCGAAGTTCTTCAATCAAACGAATATACTCATCTGTTTTGGGGCCATTACAAGTAACTCTAACTTTTCGATTAAATTTGCCTTGTTCGAGCATTCTTTTTACCAAAAATAGTTCGTTTGAAGAAGAAACTTCTATGTGTGAACCTTCTGCAATAGCTGGTAAAACAAATTCACGATTTTGGTTTGATTTCATTACATAATGATAATAAAATTTTCCTTTGTAATTTAAAATTTTAATATAAGCATTAAAAAGCTCAATGAGATCACTGACTCTGTGTTCTAAAATGGATGGGAAAAAAACTTCAGTCATAGTTCCATACTTTCTCACAATATCCATGATGTTGTATTGGTAATAACCTTCATTCACAATCATGTCTCCGTTGGCATTAACATCAAAATGCTGGGTATTGAATTCCTCCATACCCAACTTCCAAAATTTCTTCCAATTTTTGCCTTGTTTTTTTATTTTTTTCTTTGCCATAAAATTTAAAATTAGTCAAAGACTAGTATATCAAGTTATCAAAAAATGTAAAGAGAAAAATGTTATTTCTTAGAACTTTCTCTTTCATTTTTAGATGTTAATTTTAATTTAGAAACACTACGCATTGGAGCTAAAATTTTATTTTCTAAAATATCCCAAACTGTTTTTTTATGGAATTCCCATGCTTCATCACTTTCAAATTGATCTCTTGGACGAATATACCACTCACTCCACCAATCTTTTAAAATCCCTTCCAATACTGGTACTGGAATTTTTTCTGGATAATCCTTAACAGCAACCTGTAAATGCTCTGATATACCATCAGCAGCAGGAGTGCCATCTTCATTCCAAGCAAGCGGTGGAAGCTCATAATAAATTTCTTCTCCCCCTGGTAAATACATTCTTCTCATCCCATTTCCTGATTCTACTTCCTGTCTATTCCAATAACCTTCAGATTTTTCAACTGCCTCTCCAATATATACATTAAGTTCAATTCCTTTTTTTTCACAAAAACTTTTTGCTTCTTCAATAAGTAGATCATCAACCTTTTGACTTATTCCAGTCGCACGATAAGAAACTTCTGTAAGGGTAAAACGAAGAGCTAAAATTCCATTATGAATAGAACCATAAGCAGCACTCACAAGTTTATTTTTATCTTTCGGATCTCGAAGAGCAGTAAGTATATAACGTGTATCAGGATTTTCATTTGCAAGTTCTCTTTGCCAAACTTCTAAAGGTTCAATTTCTTCTGGTTTAAAAAAATGTCCAAGAAATTCATGAAAATCCTTAAGAGTTTGAGATTCAGGACTTGTAATAATTTCTGCGTTGTTTGAAACTCTTTTAAGAATTTCATTTTTATTGTCTTCTTTACTTCCTAATTGTTCATTTGGCATAAAATTATTATATACCCAAGCTTAATAACATCAAAATATATAAATAAAACAACAACAATTAAAATTAGTCCAAAATACACAAGATTAACTTTTTAAATATCCACTCAAAAACTCTTTTTTAAATTCGTAAAAATTATCATCCAAAATTGACTGACGGATGTCATCCACAAGATGCGTTATAAAATACATATTATGTATTGAGGCAAGCGTGCCAGCCAACATTTCTTTCCCATGGAAAAGATGCGCGATATAACTTCTCGTATAATTTTTACAAGAATAACAATTACAATCTTTTTCTATTGGAGAAAAATCATTCCTATATTTTGTATTAGTAATAATTATTTTTCCATTTTTTGTGTATATAGTTCCATTCCTACCGAGTCTCGTAGGCAAAACACAATCAAATAAATCTACACCGTTTTCTATCCCCATAAAAAGATCTTCGGGTTCCCCTATTCCGAGCAAGTGACGAGGCTTGTCTTCTGGTAAAATTTCATTTACCCATTTCACTGCAGTAGACATATCCTCTTTTGCAAAAGATCCACCAATACCAAAACCATCAAAATATTTTCCATCAACATTTATTTCTGAAATAATTTTAGCAGATTGTTTTCGTAAAGATTCTTCTCGTCCACCTTGGACTATGCCAAACAAAGCAGGTTCCAAAATAGAAGCTTCTCGTTCAGGGTCGCTGTCTCCGCTTACTAGCGGAGCGCTGCCTCTCGACTCGTCAGTCTGCGAGACACCCTGCTCAAGAACTTCCATTTTTCCACTTAATTTAATGTGTTCAGCTAGACTTCTCTCTGCCCAACGATGTGTACGTTCCAACGCTTCTTCTTGATATTTCAAATCTTCAGTGGGACTAGTACATTCATCAAAAGCAAAAATAATATCAGCACCTAAGTTGTGTTGTATTTGAATTGATTTTTCAGGAGTAATATAATGTATACTTCCATCTAAATGAGATTTAAAAGAAACTCCATCTTGCCCTATTTTAGCAAGCCTTGGCGCATCGCTATCATCAAATCTTTCTGGAATCATTAAAGACGGATCAGTTATTTTTGTTATTTTAGAAATGTCTTTCCCATACGCAGCGCCAAGTGAAAAAACTTGAAAACCACCAGAATCAGTCATAGTCGGACCTTTCCAATTCATAAATTTACCTATGCCACCTGCATCACGCACTATTTCATCTCCTGGTTGTAAATATAAGTGGTAAGTATTGCCAAGGACAACTTGTGCACCAGCTTCACGAACTTGTTCAGGACTTAAAGATTTCACTGTGGCCTTCGTGCCAACAGCAACAAAAGCGGGTGTCCGAATCTCTCCATGTGAAGTCATAAGCACACCCACTCGTCCTAAACTATTTTCTAATTTTTTCTCAATTTTAAATTGCATTATTTATTTTTCAATTTCCACAAACTTTAATTCCTGTATGTTTACTGGACTTATAAGTAATGCTTTTTGAAAAGAATCACGTGGATCAGAAACAATGGTTTGAACAACTCCTAACACATGTGAAGTAATACCCGACAAAGAAACTTCAGTTCCTTTTTCTAAAACAAAATCTCTTGGCAAAATCATTTCAAAATTTCCATTCCCCCTACCCACAACTTCCATAAAAACATTTTTGCCAGCGACGACTACTTCTGTTTTTTCTCCTGGGTTTGAAAACAAAGTAACTTTTGAAGAATTTGGATAAGTCATGCCTATATATCCGACAGGAACATTTCCCAAGGCAAAAACTTTTTGTCCAACAGATATTCCGTCTCTTGCACCAATATCAATGACAAGGGTGTCATAAGGAGATTGGTTGGGCCTAGATAAAATAGAAGCTAAAATCATACTTGATTTAACATCTTTTCTATCTAAAATTTCTTTCATCTTCATATTTTCATCTACAACTAAAGCATAATTGGCTCTATCTGCTTCACTTTGCAAAATTTGATTTTTCAGATTTTCATTTTCTAAAAGAAGAGATTTTTTAGAAGAAAAATAAGAATTGACGTTTGATAAACTTGAACCAATATTGTTTCCTAAAACTAAAACGGGTTTTAAAACAATGCTTGAAACATAAGAAAATCCACTAAAAATAGTAGATCCAAAAAATATAAAAATAACTAAAATTACAACCAAAATTGTATATCTAAAAAAAATATTTCTTTTTATTTTTTTATCTAGGAGGTAGCTCATCTTGATTACCAATTAAAACTTCATTGTAAGAAACAAGATCGTCCAAAATAACTCCTGTACCACGAGCTACAGCTGAAAGTGGATCTTCTACAACATAAACAGGTATCTTTAAGACATTTTGCAAAAGCTCTCCTAGCCCTGGCAATAATGCTCCACCACCAGAAAGAGTAATTCCTCTATGCATTATGTCAGATAAAATTTCAGGAGGTGTCGTTTCAAGCACATCTTTTACACCTTCTACAAGCTCTTTAATAGATACTGCAAAAGCTTCACGAATATCAGAATCTGTGACAACAACTTCACGAGGAAGCCCTGTTAACAAATCACGTCCACGCACTTCTGTTTCCATGTATTCTCCAGGCAATACAGAACCTATAACTATTTTGACCATTTCAGCTGTCGTTTCTCCAATTAAAATTTTAAACTCATCTCGCATATAAGTGATGATGTCATTATTGAATCTATCACCTGCAATTTTCAGATTTTTTGATTTAACAATACCACCCAGAGAAATCACTGCTATGTCTGTCGTCCCTCCTCCTATATCTATAATCATAGAACCCACAGGATCTTTAATAGGAAGTCTAATACCGATAGCTGCAGCCATCGGTTCTTCTACTAAAAAAACTTCTCTTGCTCCAGCAGAACGAGCAGCATCATAAACAGCACGTGTCTCAACATTCGTCGTGCCGGAAGGCACACCGACTAACACCCTAGGTCTAATAAATTTTTTAGACATTTTATCTGCTTTGTTTATCAAATATGAAAGCATTTCTTCTGTGACTTCAAAATCTGAAATGACACCATCTACGAGCGGACGCACTGCTCTGATATGTCCTGGGGTTCTGCCAAGCATTTCTTTTGCTTTTTCACCCACAGCAAGAATTTGATTTGTCTTAATATTTACTGCTACAACAGAAGGCTCATTAATCACAATGCCATGCCCTTTTAAATAGACTAAGGTATTTGATGTACCTAAATCTATACCAATATCATTTGAAAATAATTTGTAAAATTTATCAAACATAATTAAGCAGTAAGCAAAGTTAATAATTCTTCCAAAGAAACAACTTTTCCTTTTTCTTCATTTCTTTTTTTAATCTCTACACCATTTTCTTTCATGCTTCTAGATGACACAACTATTCTGTAAGGTATGCCCAAAAGATCTGCATCAGCAAACTTTTCACCTGGAGAAACTCCACTTCTATCATCAAAAAGTACTTCAATATTTTTTGATATTAATGCATCATACACATGATCTGCTTCTTTTTTTATATTTTCATCATCACCCAATGAAAGAAGATGCACTTTAAATGGGGCAATAGTTTCTGGCCAAATTATTCCTTTGTCGTCTGAAAGCACTTCTACAACAGTGCCCATGAGTCTACCTGGACCGATTCCATAAGAACCCATAAAAACAGATTTCTTTTCACCTTTTTCTGTTTGATATGTTAAATCAAGTGCATCAGAAAAACGAGTTCCTAAAGTAAAAATATTACCAACTTCTACTGCTCTTTTTTCAACTAATTTTTCTTTATCTAGGCCAAGACTAGAAATAACTTCATCGTTATAAACTTCTTTATTCACAGCTATACTTTTATCTTCATCAACATAAATAGTGTCTTCACCAGCTCCAGTTATAGTTTGAAATTCATGTGAGAATTTTGAGAACATACCTCCTGAAGCAAAAGTAAAATAAGTTAAATGCCCAATACCCGCACGTTGAAAAATCTTTTGATACGCCACTTTTGATTTTTCATAAAATTCATTATGTTCTTCTTCATCTTTACAAAAAGAATACAAATCTTTCATTTCAAATTCTCGACAACGCATTATTCCACTTTTAGCTCGTATTTCATTTCTAAATTTAGTCTGAAATTGATATATAGAGAAGGGTAAATCTCGATAAGAATTTAAAAAATTCTTTGCTATTTTGGTCATAGCTGCCTCGTGAGTGACCGCCAAACCCAACTCTGTGCCACTTTTTAATTTTGTTTTAAACCAAACATCAACCTTTTCATCATCCCATTGATCAGTAGGCTCCCAAGTTTCTTTTTCTTGCAAAGAAGAAAGGACAACTTCTTGGCCACCAATTGCATTCATTTCTTCACGAATAATATTTTCAATCTTCTTAATAACTCGAAGTCCAAGTGGTAAATATGAGTAAACCCCTGCCATCTCTTTATGAATAAAACCCCCACGGATAAGAAGTTCTGCATTCTTTGATACTTCGTCTGAAGGAGCTTCTTTTTTCGTCTTAGTAAAAAGTTTTGATTGTCTCATAACCTTCATATTAACCGAAAAAAGTCTTTTTGGCAAAGTTATAAAAATAACCATATTTCAAATAGATAAGTTGCAAAAAAGCATGTATTCTGTTAGAATAAACCCTATGCAAAAAGTAGAAAATAAGAATGTAAATATTCCTACAAATATCGAAAAAATGTTTGAGGCAGGTGTGCATTATGGTTATGGAAAGTCCAGAAGACATCCTTCTGTTTCCTCATATATATACGCCACGAAGAATAGTGGAGATATTATTGACCTTGAAAAGACAAGCGTTCAATTGGCAGATGCTGTAGAGTTTATTAAAAGTCTTGGTGCTCAAAATAAAACAATCCTTTTCGTAGGTACAAAGCCTGAAGCAAGAGATGTTATCAAAAACACAGCTTTGAGCTTAAATATGCCTTATGTTGACACACGTTGGATCGGAGGTACATTGAGTAATTTTACAGAAATCAAAAAAAGAATTGCAGAATTAGAAAAATATAATAAAGAAAGCACAACTGGTGGTTTAGAAAAATATACAAAGAAAGAACGTGTAGTTATGGCTAAAAAGATGGAGAAGCTTTCAAAATACTACAGTGGTTTAATCGGTTTGAAAAAAGCTCCAGATGCTTTACTCATTATTGACTCAAAAGCAGAACACATAGCTGCTACTGAAGCTTTAAAATCAGGCGTAACAGTAGTCGCACTAGCAAATTCTGATTCGAATATTAAAAAAATTGATTATCCTGTGGTCGGAAACGATTCTGGCATACCTTCAATCAAGTTTTTCATCAATGCTATCGTTGAAGCTTATAAGCAAGGCTCAATGTCATTACCAACTAAAGATAAATAAAAATTATGTCTATAGATGTAACACTCTCGTTAATCAAGCAACTTAGAGATGCGACAGGCATCTCTGTTATGCAATGTAAAAACGCCCTAGAAGAAGCTGAGGGAGATATGGAAAAAGCTTTGGCTATATTAAAAAAGACAAGTTCTGATATTGCTCTTAAAAAAGCAGGCCGTGATGCAAAAGACGGAAGAGTCTGTATTAAAACAGAAAGTGATAAAGCAATATTAGTCGCTCTACATTGTGAGACAGATTTCGTATCTAGGAATGATGATTTCGTAAACTTAATTTCTAATTTAGGAGATAAGGCTCTTAAAGATGGCATAGAAAAAATGAAAGAAGAATCAAAAGATATGATTGACCCTGTCGTTCAGAAAACTGGTGAAAAAATAGAACTTGGTGATGTATATGAAGTAAAAGGAAGTATATTAGGAAACTATGTTCACAATAATAAAATCGCTGTCATCGTTTCATTAGAAGGTGGCAACTCTGAGCTTGCTCGTGATATAGCTATGCATATCACAGCTATGAAGCCAGAATACATTTTCCAAAGTGAAATAACAGATGAAGTAAAGAAAACAATTACTGAAATATTTGAAAAAGAAGTTGCCGAAGTAGACAAACCAGAAGAAATAAAAAAGAAAATGTTAGATGGAAAGATAGCAACTTATTTCAAAGAAAAAACATTGCTTGATCAAATTTTTATAAAAGATCCAAATATGACGATAAATCAGCTTTTAGAAAAAAACAAAGCAAAGATAAAAGAAATAAAGCGTTATTCAATATAAAACATTATGTATTTACCTTTAATCTTATTCTTTACATCGCTTGTCGGAATAATTGTAATTATAGGACACAAGCTTGTATTACTTAGAAATGGTCAAGTCGTAAGAGTACAACACTCTCACCCTTTTGTCGCAGATTTAGAAAAAATAAAAGTCTTAACCATAAAAAATAGTAAAAGAGCTGGATACGTAGTCGTATTTGTGACACTTAGATTTTTTATTAAGTCTTCAAATTCAATAAAAACTATTAGCAAAGAATTAAAAAATAAGATTAAGAGTAAGTTCAATAAGAATACAACGATTGAGCAGATAGAGAAAAAAGGAGTTTCAAATTATTTAAAAGTAATTTCAGAATACAGACAAAGAATCAAAAGAATCAAGCACATTATCAAAAAAGAAGAAGGAATAGAATAATTTGATAAAATTAAATAAAATTGTTAGTATGTTTAAGTAAATAAAAAAATATGCCGGCATAGCTCAGTTGGTAGAGCGCCACTTTTGTAAAGTGGATGTCCGGGGTTCGAATCCTCGTGCCGGCTCAAAAATTAGTTAAATTCTATTGAGAAATTGTACATTCCCATTGCACATAAACCTTGCATTTTTGTGCCAGCTTTTTGTGGCAGAACATCAATAAGTGTTTCTCCTGATTGAGGAAGATTATTACGATAATTCAAGCTTGGGATAGAAACAGCTGAAGAACAATCAAAACTACCATTTGTTACCATTTTTATAACTGTAGGAATATCAGCTTTAGCTTTTGTTACTCTGGGAGAGTATCCCCCTTTAGCCTTAATAATAATAATCTGTTTTCCATTTACAATATTTACATTATTTTCATCCTGAGAGTTACTAACATTATTTTTACCTAAAAAAATAATAGATCCCATAATTATAAATGTAACAATAAATATTAAAATAAAAGTTATTTTATTTGTTTTCATATTTTTAAAAATTAAAAATTGGCGGAATAATACCAGCTCCGACTAAAGCATTGATTAAATTAAAAATTCCAAAGAATAATACTATCAGGCCAGCTGATTTGAAAAACACACCCGACTCGGAATATTTTTTAATACTTAAGGAACTAAAACTCAAAAGTGATAACACTGGAAGTGTACCAAGTGCAAATGAAAACATTATTAAGGATCCAGTCAGAAAACTACCCGTCGTCAAACTATAAATCTGCATTGATTGAGTAAAACCACAAGGTAAAAAGAATGTTGCAATACCTACCAACAAAGGCGTAAGCGTATGATTAATATTTTTTAAACTATGAGCATATTTACCAATAAATTTCGGCATTGTTGGTTGAAATTTTTTAGCGGAAGGGAAAATATCAAGAAGATTTATTCCAAGGATAAGCAGAACAATGGCCACTACTAAGCTTAAAATAAATGTGCCTGTTCCTCCTAGTTGAAAAGTTGAACCTAACGCTCCGATCACACCACCTAAAACAAAAAATGACACAAGTCTTCCAATATGAAATAAAATTTGTGGTCTTACGCTATTATCCTCCTTCGCAAAATTCGCTGACATAGAAAGTACAAGTCCTCCAACTACAGCCATGCAAGTAGAAACAGATGCAATGAGTCCAACTATAAATGCTGTACCATAACTAACTTTCGATGCTGTTATTAGATTCACAATGCCAAGTTTTTGTAAAAGAATAAAAAATAAAATAAATGCCAAAGCGACAGGAATAGCAATCTTAAAATCAGACCAAACTATTTTTTGTTCTTCTTTTTCTAGGGAAAGAGTGTATCCATGTGGTTTTAAAACCATGGTTAAATCTTCTCTAATTTGTTCTGGTTCTTTTTCACCAAAATCCCCAGTCACTTCAACACTAAAATTTTTAAGCGATGCTTTTACTTTTGATACTTCTGATAATTCGCTAAGTTCGCTTTCAGTAAGCACAACACAAGCATTGCAATGCATACCATTCACATGAAATTTATAAGTTTTTTTCATTTTATATTTTTTTGGCTTTAAGCCTTAAAGAATTACTAACGACCGACACACTTGATAATGCCATTGCAGAACCTGCAAAAATTGGACTTAATAACCAACCAAAAATTGGATAAAACAATCCACCTGCAAGAGGTATCCCTACAATATTATAAATAAATGCCCAAAATAAATTTTGTTTTATTCCTCTCATTGCAATCTTTGAAAGATGCACAGCTTTCACTAATTTTGAGATATCTCCATGTAAAAGGGTTATTCCAGCAGATTCTATCGCCACATCGGTTCCAGTAGCCATAGCAACCCCTATATCAGCCTGTGCGAGGGCAGGAGCATCGTTTACCCCATCTCCGGTCATAACAACAATATCGCCATTTTTCTGTAATTCTTTGATTTTATTCAATTTATCTAGAGGCATAACTTCTGCCACAACTTCATCTACACCGACAAGTTTCCCGACATATTCTGCAGTATTTTTGTTATCTCCCGTAAGCATAATAACTTTTATTTTCAATAAATGTAAATCTTTTATTGCATCTATTGCTTCTTTTTTTATAGCGTCAGCTACTAAAATTATTCCAAGAATTTTTTCTTTTGTTGCTAAAATTATTGGCGTTTTGCCTTCACTCGTTTCCTTTTCAATTGAATCTACATCAAAAACAAGATTAAGATCTTTTATAAGTTTTGTATTGCCCGCAAAATATTCTACATTTTCAACTACCCCTTTTACACCCTTACCTTTTACCGCTTCAAAATCAATTACAGAAAATAAATTAAGTTTACTTTTCTTTGCATAAGATACGATAGCGTGTGCGATGGGATGTTCAGATTTTTGTTCAAGAGAAGAAAAAATTGAAATAAGTTCCTCATCTTTTTTATCTGAAAAATTTTTAATAGATATGATTTCTGGTTTACCATAAGTAAGTGTCCCCGTCTTGTCTACCACCACTACTGTAGCTTTACCAAGTTTTTCAAGCGTACTAGCATCCTTGATAAGGATTCCCTCTCGAGCACCTTTACCTACACCCACAATAATAGCTGTCGGCGTAGCAAGTCCTAAAGCACAAGGACAAGCGATAACTAAAATACCAACAAAAGAGGTCAAACTAAAAGATAATGTTTGAGAAAATCCTAAATACTGTGTTCCTATCAAAAGCCAAAGACCTAATGCAGCAAAAGAAAGAACTAAAACAATAGGCACAAAAACACCTGAAATTTTATCAGCTAAAGCTTGAATAGGAGCACGACTACCTTGAGCTTCTTCAACCATTTTAATAATACGTGCAAGCATCGTCTCAGAACCTATTTTTGTAGCTTTAAAAACAAACGAACCCGTAGTATTGATTGTTCCAGCAACGACATTGTCTCCAACATTTTTTTGAACAGGCATGGGTTCACCTGTAATCATAGATTCATCTACATAAGAAGTTCCTTCTGAAACAATACCATCAACAGGAATATTGCCGCCTGGTTTTATAATAATTAAATCTCCATGCATAACTTCTGTGACAGATATTTCTATTTCTTTATTATCGCGTAAAACAAATGCTGTTTTTGCTTGAAGATTTAAAAGTTTCTCTATAGCATCACCTGTTTTTAATTTCGATCGAGCTTCTAAATATTTACCAAGTGTAATAAAAGCAATGACAACAATAACAACATCATAATAACCTTGATTAACATTTATGAAAGATTTTAAACTTTCTTCAAAAGCACTGATTACAAAACTATAAATAAAGGCCACTCCAGTACCAAGTCCTATAAGCGTATCCATATTAGCCTTACCATGACGAAGAAAGCGATACAAACCCAACAAATATGGTTTGCCTACAACAAAGAGAGTATATGTAGCTAACACGGGTAAAAGATGATGAAAAAATTCACTCCAAAAATAAGACATTTCTGATACTAATTTAAGTCCTCCAAAAATATCCCAAGCCATCACAAAAAGACTAACCAAAACAATAGGAATAAGAGAAAAAAGTTTGTTTTTCATATCTTCTAGCTCAATATGTTTATTTTTTTCTTTTATTTTTATATCAGAAAATGACAAAGAATATCCAAGTGGTTCAATTTGTTTAGAAAGAACTTCAATATTTGTTTTTGATGGATCAAAAGAAATTTTAGCTTTCTCCGTACCAGAATTTACTTCTATTGACTCCACTCCATCTATTTTTCTGAGAGTTTTCTCAATAATGCTTGCACACGAAGCACAGTGCATTCCTTTTATTTTATAAGTTTCATTTTGCATAAAATTTTATTTATAGTGAGCTTGTCGAACTATTTTCTTTTCAATTTATATACTTTTAAAATTTCTTCCGTAGCTTTTTTTGTTTTACCTTCTTTAATTTGATTAACCAGACAATGACCTAAATGTCCTTCCATAAGTTCATCTTCTACACCAGAAAGAGCCTGCTTGATAGCAGACGTCTGAGTAATAATATCTATACAATAAATATTATTTTCTAACATATTTTGTAATCCTCTCACTTGCCCTTCAACTATTTTTAACCTACGTATTAGTTTTTGTTTGTCATTATGCATAAAAACAGTATATACCCCCTGGGGGTATAATCAAGTAGTTCTGTGGAAAACTAAAATTAAATAGCTTTTTTAGTTGTCGTCTCTTTAATTATAGGTTTTACTTCTTGCAATTTGAAAGATTGTTTTACGTGAGATTCAAGTCCGTCTATACTCTGAAAACCAGTTAATACATCTTCATCTACAACAAGTGCAGGAAGTTTCGTATCTTCTATTTTATATATCTGAAGCATAGATTTTACAGCAGACAGATCAATACCATAATCAAAAGAGTAAACACGAAGTTTTGGATACTTTTCACGCAAAGAAGAAAGCACCATCCCCTGTTTTTCACATTCTGTACAATTTGCTGCTGTCGTATAAAAATACAAAATAAATGCTGATTTTGTATTACATCTTTCAGAAATTTTTCTTGTTAGGAGATAATCTTTGATCTCTAAAAGAGAATAATATTTTTTCAAATATGACACAGTGTCAGTAGCGCCTAGATTTTGTTGTCCCCATTCTAACTTAGTTGCCAGTTCACCAAGTTCGCCAGAAAGAACTGAATCAGAAATATTTTTACAAGAAAGCTCTGAAAGTAATGAGAATTGAGTTTCCGAAGAAAGAATATCAATGGATATTTTATCTTGAATTGATTTCAATTGATTTACTTTTTTATCGCTAAAATAATTACTAACATAACTAGCGCTCAAAAAAAGACCCACTGTAAATAAAAAGACTATTAAATATTTTTTCCAATCAAATGTGTTTTCTTTCATATTTCAATAAAAAATTTATATTATAATTTATCTCCAAGATGGTTTTCTAGATAATAAAGTATTATATATTGCTTTTAAAAACCAAAACGGACTAATAATACTAAGGATAAAAAGATAATAAATCATGCTCAAAGAAAATCTCCATTTCCCCTCAGACATTTTTCTCCCCAAAAGTACAGATAAAATAGTCAAGGAAAACAAAAAGATAGAAATAAAAAACAATATTTGAGTATTTATAAAAAATGGGTCCAAAGATTTTATATTAGAATTCATATAAAATCCAACAGTTTTAAACTGCAAAAATTTAGAAAACAAAAAACCGCCTAAACTATAAAGGGTTTTACCAAAAAGATAACTAACAGCAAAAGCAGAAATAATACTAGAAGGAACAGTAAAAAGTGAAAAATTACCGTATTTTTTTCTAAAGATTATATTACGATAATCTATCGTATTATTTATAAAACCATAAATCCAACGTAATCTCTGTTTATAAAGTTTTACAATTGTTGGTGGTGTGTTTGTGTAAACATAAGCATCATTACAATGTTCTATTTTATAAAAATTTTTTTGCATTCTGTAAGCAATCTCTAGATCTTCTGTATTGTGAGCATGACGATATGGACCTAAATCATCAAATACTTTCTTACGAAAGATAGTAAGTGGTCCAGGGGTAACATGTATTGCACCCAAGAAACCAAACATTTTTTTAATATAGATAGACATATCATATTCTACTTTTTGTGCGTGTTGAATAGTATTTTTAGAATTTATTGCTATTATAGAAGGTGCTACCGCCATTATTTTTGGATCTTTCTCAAAATAACTCATTATGCGTACAAGTGATTCAGGATCAGCAACAGAATCAGCATCGAGACAACCCAAAAAATCAGTCTCTACATGTTCTAAGCCTAAGTTGAGCGCAGTATACTTTCCACCATTTTCTTTATGAAAAATTTTTACATTAGGATTTTTGGAAAATCTTTTTATAGCGTCCCAAGTGCGATCAGTAGAACCATCATCAATTAAGAAAATTTTTACTTTATCTTTAGGATAATTCAAATTTAAAAGTGAGTGTACTGTTTTATAAATAGTCTTTTCTTCATTCCAAGAAGGGACAATGATGGTGACTTTGGGATATTTCTGTAATTCTATAGATCCTTTCCTAACAACTATCTTTTTCTTATTTTCTAAAAAAGTTATCAAAAAAAACACCTGCACGTAGACAGACAAAAAAGTCAATGTATAAAGTATTATATCTGATACAGAAAGCATATTATGCCCCAATAATATAACATTTTAAGTGAAATAGCAAACCCCACTTTGACTTAAATCAAGGTGGGGTTTAGCCTTTAAAAACACTTAAATTACATAGTTCCTTCTGTCTTTGGAGCTTCTGTTGCACAAGTAGCACATGCACCATCTTTACATTTAGCACATTTACAACCAAATATCATTACAACAGCTGAAATACCTACTAATAGGTAAACAACAGCTTCTAATACAGGCACAGAGCCTAGAATCATATTAACAACATTCCAACCTCCTACTGTACCTAAAAGCATACCAAGACCAACTAGACCCCAATTTACTCCACCAACGATGACAAGTATCTTGGCAATCATAGCCATAACACAACCACCTTTTTTACAACAATCTTTACACATAATTTTAATAAAAGTTATCTTATAATTTTTTCCCGCCTAAACGACGATTCAGTCGGGGTGATTTAAATAATACTAGATAATTATATCATATTTAGAAAAATCTAGTCAAAGTAGTTTTTAAGTCTAGCTATCTTTTCATGCTGACGAAGCTTTTCATGAACTTTTGCTTCAATCTGACGAATACGTTCACGAGTCACTCCAAATTCTTCTCCCACCCTTTCTAAAGTATGCTGTATACCATCAACCAAACCATAACGCATCTCAAGAATTTTACATTCTTTAGGATTTAGTTCATTTAAAACTTCACGAATTTGATCAGACAAAATACGTCGAGAAGATTCTTGATCTGGACGCAAAATTTTATCATCTGGAATAAAATTTTCAAGTGTTGATTTTTCATCATCATCTCCAACTGGTTGTTCAAGAGAAATAGTTTCTTGGCTTATATTTTCAATCACATGGATTTTTTCAACAGGAATGCCCATCTCAGTTGCTATTTCTTCTGCTAGTGGTTCACGTCCTAAATCCTGACTGAGTTTTCTGTATGTTTGTTTATATTTTGAAATAGTTTCTACCATATGCACTGGTATGCGGATAGTCCTACTTTGGTCAGCAAGTGCCCGAGTGATAGATTGACGAATCCACCAAGTGGCATAAGTAGAAAATTTATAACCTTTTGTCCAATCAAATTTTTCAACAGCCTTAAATAAACCTAAATTACCCTCCTGAATCAAATCCAAAAGGCTCAAATTTGCACTTCTACCTACATACTTTTTAGCGATAGAAACAACGAGTCTTAAGTTGGCTCTGGCTAACAAATTTTTTGCTTCAGGATCACCTAATTCTATACGCTTAGCAAGATCTTTTTCATCACCAGCATGAATAAGTGAATATTGCCCTATTTCTTTCAAATACATCTGTATAGAATCATGTATAGTAGATTTATTTAAATCTTTATCAGAAACATCATTATCAAGATTAAGCAAATTTCCACCTTCTAAAACATCTATACCAGCAACTGCAAATTTTTCATAAAGTTCATCCAAAAAAAAGATATTGTTTTCAATGTCTGGAAAAGTTTTTAAAATTTCATCATAAGTAATAAATCCTCGTTTTCGTCCTTTCTCTATAAGCTCATTTGAAAGACGAGAAAAACCATCCGCTTTTTTTTCAGCAACTGTCATTTTTTTAACAGCACCAACTTTAGCAACTTTCTTAATTTTTTTCACTATTTTTGCTTTTTTAACTACCTGCCTCGCTGATTCAAGGCGGGTCTTTTTTACAACTTTTTTATTTGTCTTTTTAACTAAAACTGGACGTGTCTTTTTTACTATTTTTTTCGCAGCTTTTTTTACTATTTTTTTTGTTTTTTTATTTTTCATAATTTATTTTAAATTAGCTAACGACCACTTTTAATTTCTTCTTTTCTTTTATTTATTTCATTTATTCTTCTTAAAATTTCTATTTCCTCTTCTTTTCCTTTAAAATTTTGCAATTCCAACATTTTTTTTGATAATTCTTCATTTAGATATTCTTCTTCAACATTTAACAACATCTCATGAACATCTTTTTCTAAATTTTCGTTATTTGAATAAAATTCTTCCGCTTCATAAATCAAATCTTCTTTAAGAACCTCATATAAACTTTTTACTTTCTCTAATTTTTTAAAAATTAATTCAGGATCTATTTTTTTATCTTTTAAACTTTCTTGCCAAAAAGCTATACCTAAGAGTCTACGTTCTATTGGGTCTTTTCTTAATTTTTTATCTACGTTTTCTTTAGCAATTTTTGTTTCTTCTTTTTCATATTTTAATTCAAGTTCAACCCTCTTTAAATCCTCTATCAAAGCATCTTGCGTTATGCCTGATTTATTACTAATCAGAGTAATAAAGTGTGATTTTTCTATAGCACTCTCTAAGTCATTAACAAAAGGTAATAAATGTTCTTTTATTTCCCTACCAGCCTTTCTGCCGTCAGAAGAGAAATCTTTCAAAATTCTTGCAAGCATAAATTCAATGAAATGTTTAGAATTTCTTATTGCTTCACGCCAAGCATCTATGCCAACTTTTGATATTAGATCTGCAGGGTCCATGCCTTCAGGCATGCTTGCAACCTTTACATCCATACCTAAGGATAAAGCAATTTTAGCAAAACGATTTGAAGCTTTTATACCAGCACGATCTGCATCATAAGCCAAAACAATATTTTTTGATAATCTAATTATTAAACCTAAATTATTTATAATATTTTCTTTTGATTCTATGGTATCAGTCATAGCTGTGCCAGACGAAGCCACTGTATTTTTGAAACCTGCTTGGTGAGACAAAATTAAATCAAATTGGCCTTCAACAAGGATAGAAAAATTATTTTTTCTTATCGCTTCTTTTGCTTTATCTATACCAAAAAGAACAGAAGATTTATTAAATATTGGAGTCTCTGGACTATTTAAGTATTTCGCAGATTTTCCATCATCTATAAAAATCCTTCCTGAAAAAGCTATTACTCTTCCACTAGAATCAGAAATTGGGAAAATTATTCTTCCACGAAATCTGTCATACATCGCTTTACTAGGGTCATCTGGCTTCTTGGCAAGTCCTGCACTTTCTATTTCTTTTTCAGTAAAATTTTTAGACTTTAAAAAATCAAAAAGTTTACGCCAATCAAGTAAAGCAAATCCAATTCTAAAATCTTTTATAGTTTTTTCTTCTAATCCTCTGTCTTTTAAGTATTGTAAAACTTCTTTATTTCCTACCAAATTTTTCTCAAAAAATTTGGTAGCTTCTTCTATAACTCTATATAATTTTTCTTTTTCACCCTCTTTTTCTTTGTTAAATTCTGTAAGTTTTACACCAGCACGTTCGGCTAATATTTTTAGAACACCTTTAAAATCTAGCCCCTCAAATTCTTCCACAAAAGTAAAAATGTCTCCTTTAGCAGAACAGCCAAAACAATAATAACTCCCCCGTTCTGGCGAAATGAAAAAGGATGGTGTTTTTTCATTATGAAAAGGACACCTAGCTTTAAAATTTGCGCCGACTCTATCTAACTTTATATAGGAAGAGACTACTTCTTCGATTGAAAGCCTCTCCTTAATTTGTTGAACGGGAGAGTTCATATGTTTTATTCCTCGTCTGGTGAAATTATTCTACTTTTAAATCCAGTTCCAGCTGGAATTAATCGCCCGATAATAACATTTTCCTTTAGTCCTCTTAGAGAATCAATTCCTCCTTTAACTGCATTCTCAATAAGAACACGGTTTGTATTTTGGAATGATGCTGCGGAAAGCCAACTCTTTGTACGCAGAGAAACTTCAGTAATACCTAGAACTATCGTTTCTGCTTTTGCTTCTTTTTCACCATTTTTAGCAACTCTATTGTTTTCTTCTATAAATGCTGTATTTTCTACGATATCCCCAGCAGAGAAATTAGTTTCGCCTGAATCTTTTATTTTTCTTCGTGAGAACATTTGACGAATTATTATTTCAGTATGTTTTCTAGAGATAGAAGCACTTTGAAGTTCGTAAACTTTATTTATTTCTCGAATTATATATTCTTCAACTAATTCTTTACCTCCGAATTTAAATATTTCTGCAATATCTGCTGATCCATCTGTTAGAAGCTCACCTTTCTTTACTTTTTGACCAACTTTCACTATTGGTGATCTGCGGAATGGTATAAGATATTCTATCTCATTTGATTTACCATCAGCTTTGCTGTCTGAAAGTACTTTCATTATTTTTTCTTTTCCGTCTTTATCTTTTATTTCAAAGACTTCGCCATCAGTTTGAGAAATAATTGCAGGATTTTTTGGAATTCTTCTTTCAAAAATTTCTTCAATACGAGGCAAACCTGTGGTGATATCTGTTCCTGCGACACCTCCAGCATGGAATGTACGAAGTGTAAGCTGTGTTCCTGGTTCACCGATAGCTTGAGCAGCAATAATACCTACAGCTTCTCCTAGGGCAACAAGACGATTTCTTCCTAGGTCTATTCCATAACACATTTGACAAAGTCCATGAACTGTGCGACATGTGAGTGGAGATCGAACAAAAACTTCTTCGAAGCCAGCACCTTCAATGTTGTAAGCTTCTTCTTTTGTAACCAAAAATCCTTTTTTATAAACTACTTTTCCATCTTTATCTTTTAGATCAGCGGCCAAAACTCTTCCACGAATATTTTTTGAAAGTGGAATTTCAATTCCAGAAATATTTTCTCTACTTACCATTTTACCTTCTTTAGTGCCACAATCTTCTTCTGTTATGACCACATCTTGAGAAACATCAACCAATCTACGAGTCAAATATCCAGCTTTAGCTGTGTTCAATGCTGTATCTGAAGCACCTTTACGAGCACCGTGAGTAGTAACGAAATATTCTATTGGAGAAAGTCCTTCAAGGTAAGATGGAATAATTGGAAACTCTTGAACCTTACCCTGGTTGTTCTGAATAAGACCTTTCATACCATTCATCTGAAGCAAACTCGTCATACTACCTCTAGCCCCAGAGATAAATAAATCGTAAGTAGATCCATTTTTTTCCAAACTATTTGGTAAAACTTTTTCTAATTCTTTTTTAGTAGTAGTCCAAATTTCAATAATTTTTTGATATCTTTCATCTTCAGAGAGTAAACCATCATTCCATTCATTGATTACTTTTTCTTCTAATTTTTTACCTTCAGCTATTATAGATGCTTTTTCTACTGGAACTTTTATGTTATCTAATCCCCAAGTAGTACCAGAAATTGTTGAATATTTAAAACCAAAAGATTTTATTCTATCCAAAATAGCTGGAGTCTGATCTACACCATAATGCATTATAAGTTCATCAACGAGAGAAGACAATCTTCTTTGGTTCATTTCATCACCTACATAAGAAAAGTCATTTGGCAAAATACTATTGAAAAGAAGTTTACCAACAGAGGTTTCAAAAATTTCTCCATCAAATTTTTTATATTTAGGATTATCAGTTGCTAAAACTTTTACTTTTGCACGAAGAGAAACAACACCATATTCATATGCAGTGATAGCAGTGTTTGGACTTGAAAAATATTTACCTTCACCTATTTCTCCATCTACAGATTTTGTCATCCAATAAGAACCAAGCACCATATCCATTCTAGGGTGAACAATAGGGTCACCATTCTGAGGCTTAAGTAAGTTTTTATTGGCAGCCATTAATTCGCGAGCTTCATCTTGAGCTTCTTCTAAAAGAGGAACATATACAGCCATCTGGTCCCCGTCGAAGTCAGCGTTGAAAGCCTGACAAACGAGAGGATGAACTTGAATAGCATTTCCTTCAATGAGAATAGGGTTGAAAGCTTGAATACCTAAACGGTGAAGTGTGGGTGCGCGATTTAGAAGAACATATTTGCCTTGAATTACTTCTTCTAACATTGCCCAAACTTCTGGAGTTCTTTCTTCAATAAGCTTGTTTGCTCCACGAATATTGAATGCTAATTCAGCTTGTAAAATTTTAGAAATTACAAATGGTCTGAAAAGTTCAAGAGCCATATGTTTTGGTAAACCACATTGATTGAGTTTGAGTTCAGGACCAACAACAATAACAGAACGTCCAGAATAGTCTACACGTTTACCGAGCAAATTCTGACGAAAAAGACCTTGTTTAGATTTCAAATTGTCAGACAAAGATTTTAGAGGACGCTTTTGAGATTGACTCATTGCAGCACTATCATTTTGTTTTGCAATTGAGTTATCAATAAGAGCATCTACTGCTTCCTGAATAATTCTTTTTTCATTTCTTAAAATTACGTCTGGAGCATTTATTTCTTTTAATTTTTTCAAACGGTTATTTCTGTTTATAACTCGACGATAAAGATCATTTAAGTCTGAAGTAGCATGACGACCTCCATCAAGAGCTACCATTGGACGTAATACTGGAGGAATAACTGGAATAACTGTTAAAAACATCCATTCTGGTCTTATGTCTGCATAAGTCATAGCACGAATAAGTGAAAGTCTTTTCTGTAGTTTTTCCTTTTCAATAATACTTGCCTTTTCAAGCATTTTTTCAGTATGAATTTTTAATTTATTCAAATCCAAATTTTTGAAAATAGAATAAATAGCTTCAGCTCCGATATTTGCTTCAAAACAAGTACCATATTTCAAAGAATAATGATGAAATGAAATTTCATTCAAAACTTTTCCTTCATAAATTTCTAAAATTTCTTTTTTAGTAGTAGTGAATAGATTTTTCAATTTCTCACGAGTTTCATCATCAGCAGAATTTTTTAGCTTAGCTTTATATTCTTTTTCTAATCCAGAAATAATTATTTCTTTTTCATCTTCGTGAACTTTAGTGATTATGTATCCAGCAAAGTAAATTACTTTTTCAAGGTCAGAAACAGAAATATTCAAAAGAATACTCATTCGAGATGGCACCCCTCTTAAGAACCATATATGAGCGACGGGTGTAGAGAGTTCTATGTGTCCCATTCTCTCTCGTCTTACTATAGAACGAGTAACCTCAACTCCACATTTTTCACAGATGATGTCTTTATAACGGATACGACGATATTTTCCACAGTAACATTCATAATCCTTTTCTGGTCCAAATATTTTCTCATCAAAAAGACCCCCACGTTCAGATCTACCTGTGCGGTAATTTATTGTTTCAGGCTTAGTGACCTCTCCATAAGACCATTCTTTTATTTGTTCTGGAGAAGCAAGCTTAAGTGAAATATAATCAAAATCTGTTTTATTTAATGTTTTCATATTTTTTTAGGTTAACATCAAGCGCAAGTCCTCTCAAATAATTTAGCAATACATTGAATGATGCTGGAGAATTTGGTGCTTTAATGACTTCATTTTTGATAATAGAATCAAATGTCTGAGAACGACCTAATATGTCATCAGACTTAATTGTAAGCATTTCTCTTAATGTGTAAGCTGCTCCATAACCTTCGAGTGCCCAGACTTCCATTTCTCCGAATCTCTGTCCTCCACCTTGAGCTTTTCCGCCGAGTGGTTGTTGAGTAATGAGCGAGTACGGTCCGATCGAACGCATATGTATTTTATCTTCCACCATGTGGTGAAGTTTCAACATATACATATAACCGACTGCAATATCTTGTTCAAATGGTTCACCAGTGCGTCCATCAAAAAGTTTTAATTTACCACTTTCTGGGAATCCTGCTTTTTTCAATTCACCTTTTATTTCATCTTGTCCTGCTCCTAAGAATGGAGGAACAATTGCTTGATATCCTAATGTATTAGCTGCCATACCAAGATGTATTTCCAAAATCTGTCCCAGGTTCATACGAGAAGGAACACCGAGCGGTGAAAGTATGATATCTACTGGTGTACCATCTGCTGCATAAGGCATATCTTCTTCTGGAAGAATTCTTGAAATGACACCTTTATTTCCATGTCTTCCTGAAAGTTTATCTCCAACAGAAATATTTCGAACTTGTGCAACTTCGATAACAATCTTTTTGATTATTCCTGCTTCAAGTGTGTGACCTAAATCTCGAGAGAAAATTTTAACACCAATAATACGTCCGCGTTTGCCGTGTTCCATACGAAGTGATGTGTCTTTTACATCACGTGCCTTTTCAGCAAAGATAGAACGAAGCAATCTTTCTTCTGGAGTAAGTTCTGTTTCCCCTTTTGGAGTGATTTTGCCGATCAAAATATCATTCTCTCTAACTTCAGCTCCAATGCGCACAATACCATCTTCATCCAAATCTTTTAATTTTAATTCTCCCACGTTTGGTATATCACGAGTTGTGATTTCTGGTCCTAGTTTTGTATCACGAACTGTACAAACGAATTCTTCAACATAAATACTTGTAAATTTACTTTTCTTCACAAGACGTTCTGAAATTATTATAGCGTCTTCATAGTTTGAACCAGACCAAGACAAGAAAGCTACGAAAACATTTTGACCGACAGAAATCTGTCCACCCACTGTACTTGTAGTATCAGCCAACACTTCACCTTTCTTTACTTTTTGACCAACATCCACAGATGGACGTTGATGAAATGCAGAAAAGTTATTATTTCTTAAATAATTTACAAGTGGATAAGTTAATTCTCTTTTCCCTTTTACTACTATTTTCTTAGCATCTAAGTAAGATACAACACCTTCTTCTTCTGATATCACCATTCTGCCTGTATCTCGAGAAGCTAGTGATTCGATGCCTGTAGCTACGAGTGGTGCTTCAGGAAGCACACAAGGAACAGCTTGTTTCTGCATATTACTTCCCATGAGTGCACGGTTCGCATCGTTGTGTTCCAAGAAAGGAATCATAGAAGTTGCAACAGAAAAAGCTTGGTTTGCAGCAACATCAATAAAATCAACTTCTTCAGTAGCTATCATTCCTGCTTGGGTTTTTACTCTAGCTGCAACTTTCTTTTCAGTTATTTTTCCATTTTCATCATAAGGAATACCAGCATGTGCAATGTTGTATTTTTCTTCTTCAAGAGCATTTAAATATTGAACTTCTCCTGTTATTTTTCCATTTTTTACTTTTATGTAAGGAGTTTCAATAATTCCAAAATCATTTATTTTTGCATAAGTAGATAAGTGTAAAATAAGTCCGATGTTTGGACCTTCTGGTGTATGTATAGGACAAACTCTTCCATAGTGAGAAGGATGCACGTCACGAACTTCCAGTCCTGCACGTTCACGAGTAAGTCCTCCTGGACCGAGCGCAGAAAGTAAACGAATGTGTTCCATTTCTGCCAACACATTTTCCTGACTCATAAATTGTGAAAGTTGGTTTGTTGTGAAAAATTCTTTTATACGAGCTTGAAGTGGACGTTGGTTGATTATGTGTATAGGCAATGCTGTATCAACATCAATAATAGACATTCTATCTTGAATGTTTCTTTTAATTTGCATCATACCTGTACGAATTTTTTGTTGAAGCATTTCTCCAACAAAACGAACACGTCTCTGACCTAAGTGATCAATATCATCAGACTTTGCTCCTACTGTATTATTCAAAACAATAATATTTTTTATTACTGTCATTAAATCTTCTTTAGAAATAGTCCTGCGAGCAAGCTCTGTTTCGTCTTGAGGTTTTTCAAAACGCTTATTGAATCTGTATCTTCCTACTGGAGAAAGGTCATATCGTTCAGCCGTAAACAAAGAATTAATAAATTCTTTAGCGTTTTCAGGAGTTGCCATGTCTCCATCTCTTAAGCGTTTATATATTTCAATATATGCATCATTTAATGTTTTAGCTACATCTTTTGCAAGACAAGCTTCTATAGCATCTTTACAGACAGTGTCTGATTCAAATGCCTTTAACATTGCTTCGTTTGTGCCATAACCCATCACACGCAAAAGTGCAGTTGCTGGGAATTTTCTTTTTTTATCAATTCTGACATACATTGCTCCATCAGCTTCTGACTCTATTTCAATCCAAACTCCACGTGCTGGAATTATTTTTGCACCAAAATATCTCTTGCCTTTGTTTTCAGACTCTGTAAAGAAAACTCCGAAAGAACGTGCAAGTTGTGGCACTATAATACGCTCTACTCCATTTATTATGAATGTTCCGTGTGGAGTCATTAAAGGAAGTTCAGACATAAAAATCTCCTGTTCCTTAACAGTTCCTAAAATTTTATTTGTTAACTTCACACGAGTCTTAAGAAGACCCTGATATGAAAGTTTATTTACCTTAGCTTCATTTTCTGCACAGTTTGCTTCACCGAGAGAAAAAGATGTAAACTCAAGCTCAAACTTTTTTCCAGAATAATCTATGATTGGAGAAAATTCTTTAAAAACTTCTTTAATACCTTCCGCTACGAGCCACTTGTAGGACTTCGTCTGAGCTTCAATCAAATTTGGAAACTCAATCAAAGGATCCTTGTGCCTCGCAAAATACTTCTTAGGACGCTTTTCTGTTTGCATAGTTTTTTGCTTTATCAAAAACAAACACAAATAAATGAAAAGACAAAAAGAAAAGTTAGAGCAAAACGCTTCTTTTTATTTTTTCGCAATATTTTATTTATTTCGGATACTGATTAATTTAATGCCTAATAATAAGCCTATTAATACTATTGGAGATACATCCGAAACTCAATCAATCTCTTAAAGACAAGTATACTTATTTTTTATCTTTTGTCAAATATACATCTATTTAGTCCCTTTTTTCCACTCCTCAATTTTTTTATGATCTCCAGATAAAAGCACTTTTGGAACTTTATAATTTTTATTATTATATTTTAAAACTTCTGGTCTAGTATAAACTTCACTTGAAGAAACTCTTTCTTCTTCTAGAGATTCATAATTTCCAAGCACACCTTCTATTTGTCTAGAAACGCAGTCTACTAAAATCATCGCTGGAAGTTCGCCTCCAGTTAATACATAATCCCCTATTGAGATTTTTTTTGTTTTTAAAATTTTGTCTACACGTGCATCAATACCTTCATATCTTCCACAAATCAAAATAATATCTGTATATTTTTTAGAAATAGTTTTTGCATAACTTGTAGTAAATTTTTCTGCACTTGGAATAAAATTAATAGTTAAAATTTTATTCTTTTTTGATTTAGCCTCGCCCGTATGGCTATGGCCAAGGGATATTTTTTTATAAATAAAATCAAAAGCCTTAAGTAAGGGCTCAGCTCTCATTACCATACCCGGACCACCACCATAAGGTTTATCATCTACAGGTTTATAGTTGTTTTTAGGAGCTTTTATAAAATCTCTAGGATTATAAAACTTAATAGAAATAATCTTGTTTTTAATAGCTCGCCCAATAATAGACTCATTTAAATATGAATCAAAAATGTCTGGGAAAATTGTAATAATGTGAAAACGCATATAAATTATCATACACTAAAAGAGCCCCGACCAACAAGTCGGGGCTCTTTTTCAAAAAAACTAAATTCCTTTTAAGTCTTCCATTGCTTGATCAACAGTTTTCGTTGCATTTGAAGAAGTACTTACTGGTCTTACACTTCCTTCTGGTTCGTTAATCTTCAAGTTTACACGAGCATTGTTCTTCATACCTATTATTCTTAATAAGGTACGAATTGCTTTTGCTGTGTTTCCCATTCTTCCAATAATCTTACCCATATCGGCAGGATTTACTGTAAGAGAAATTAACACACCCATCTCGTCGACAGTACGATCGAGTTTTACATCGTTCGGATTATCAACTAAAGCTTTGACTACGTACTCTAGAAATTCTTTATCAGCGTCATGCATAGTATTCAGAGATAAATATTTTATTTTTAATATAATGCAGTGTTACGACCCACTACTGCTTGCGGTAAATTATATCAATAAATGAGGATCATAAGCAAACTTATTTGCTTAATGTCCGAATGCCATTGATATATGGTAATCCATATATCAACAAGTGAGGATTCTTAGCAAATTATTTCTTTGCTTTCAATTCTTTTCTTTTTATAGTTGGAGATTTTTTAGGTAATACATTTTTTTTCTTACCTTCAACAACTTTTTGATGTACCATAAAATTGTGCATTGTATCAGAAAGTTGAGCACCTTTTGAAACCCAATATTTTATTCTATCAGCCTTAAAACTAGTCTCACCTGCTTTTGGATTATAAGTACCAACTATTTCTAAAAACTTTCCACTTTTTGTACTGTTTTTAGAATCGGTCAAAACTGCCCGAAATGATGGGTCATTCTTTCTACCTATTCTTTGTAATCTAATTTTTAACATAATGACAGTCTAACATAATTCCCTAAAAAGGCAAATAGAAAAATTTATGTTATATTAAAAGAGTGAAAAAGAAAACAAAAAAATTTGAAAAGGTCTTACAAGGTGTAATATCAATTTCTTCTAAAGGTACTGGCTATATAAAAGTCCCTGACCAAGAAGAAGATATAGAAATTGAACATAAAGACTTAAATACTGCTCTCCATAATGACACAGTTGAATTTTCAATAAACCCAAAAGGTGGTGGACGTAGAACTGGAGAAGTTAACAAAATAATATCACGTGCAAAAATTGGTTTTTCTGGAGTATTAGAAAAAGAAAAAGGTGCATTCTTCCTAAAACCAGATGACACAAAAATGTACACAGACATTTTAATTTCGGAGAAAAATTTAAATGGAGCAAAAATTGGTCAAAAAATTTATGTAGAAATAATTTCTTGGCAAGATTCTGAAAAAGCGCCAGAAGGTAAAGTTTTAAAAATATTAGGTAAACCTGGCGAAAATAATGCAGAAATGCATGCCATAGCAATAGAGAAAGGTTTTGACAATGACTTCCCTATAAAAGTTGAAGAAGAAGCATTAAAAATAAAAAACTCTGGAATCAAAGCTGAAGACTATAAAGACAGAAGAGATTTCAGAAAAATTTTAACTTTCACAATTGATCCAGAAGATGCAAAAGATTTCGATGATGCTTTGTCTTTTAGAGAAAATGGTAAAGATGAATATGAAATAGGCATACATATAGCTGATGTTACACATTATGTAAAAATAGGTAGCGAACTTGATCGTGAAGCAAAAAAAAGAGGCACCTCAGTATATTTAGTAGATAGAACAATACCCATGCTTCCAGAAGAACTTTCAAATGATTTATGCTCACTCGTTCCAAATAAAGATAGACTCACAATGAGCGCCGTATTTACTCTAGATAAAAATGCAAATGTTAAAAATTCTTGGTTTGGACCAACTATCATACACTCACAAAAAAGATTCACTTATGAAGAAGCAGAAGAGTCTATAAAAAAAGAAACTTTACCACTTCACAAAGAACTTTCTATTTTAAACACTTTGGCAAAAAAATTAAATAAAGAAAGATTTGCAAATGGTGCAATATCACTCGAACAAGAAGAAGTAAAATTTGTTTTAGATAAAGATGGAAAACCAATAAAAGTAATCAAAAAAGTACGTGGTGATTCAAACAAGTTAATTGAAGAATTTATGCTTTTAGCAAATAAAAAAGTCGCTGAAACTATTTCTAAGGGAACAAAAAAAGAAGGTGGCGTTTTTGTGTATCGCATACATGACAACCCAAGCAAAGAGAAAATGACAGATTTAGCTTTTTTCTTAAGAGGCCTCGGACACAAGATATCTTTAATAGATGGAATGATACCAACAAAAGAAATAAATACACTTTTAAAAAGTCTAGAAGGCAAAAACGAAGAAAACACAGTGAATCGTGCTGTAATACGTTCAATGGCAAAAGCAATTTATTCTACAAAAAATGTCGGGCATTACGGCTTGGCTTTTGAATATTATGCTCACTTCACTTCCCCGATAAGACGATACCCAGATATAGTAGTACACAGACTTTTAAATGATTATTTGAAAGGTGTAAAAGTCGGCAAAGAAAAATTAAACATTTATGAAGAGATATCAAGATATTCTTCAGAAAGAGAAAAATTTGCTTCTGATGCTGAGAGATCATCTATCAAATATAAACAAGTGGAATATATGTCTTCTCGTCTTGGTCAAAAATTTGAAGGTATAATAAGCGGAATCACAGAATGGGGTATATATGTAGAAGAAATTGGGACAAAATGTGAAGGCTTAATACGAGTGCGAGATTTAGAAGACGACTATTATATTTTTAATGAAAAAAAATTAGAATTAGTAGGACAGAAAAAAAAGAAAAAATATCGCTTGGGTGATAAAATAAAAATTAAGGTAAAAAGTGTTGATTTAGAAAAGAAAACAATAGATTATACATTAGCATGAAGTCTAGTTTCACACACAAAATAAAATTCCTTTTTTGGATAATATTTGCTCTCGTTGTGGGTATATTTTTCACGTCTTTTTTATTAAATAAAATAAATTACGGAAAAATAATTAATCAAAATCAAAACACAGCAACAGCCTTAGAATCCACAAAATTACCTGGAACAACAATCTCTCAAAATACTACAAATTCATATTTTGTAAAAGATATAAATCAAAAACCAAAAGTCTCAGCACTTGCTTATCTAGTCGGAGACCTAGATACTGGGGAAATTATTTTAGAAAAAAATAAAGAAGAACAATACCCCATCGCTTCAGTCTCCAAACTCATGACAGCCACAGTGGCCACAGATTTAATACAAAAAGACGATAGTGATATAGCAAAAGTATCTCAAAAAGCATTAAACGCTTTGGGTAAAAATGGAAATTTTAAAGTCGGGGAAAAAATAAAAGTAACCGATACTTTTTATCCATTACTTTTAGAATCTAGTAATGATGCAGCTGAAATAATAGCCGAATATTTCAAAAGAGATTCATTTATTAAAATGATGAATCAAACAGCTTTAAAATTAGAATTAAACAAAACTTCTTTTGAAGATCCAAGCGGCCTTTCTAAAAACAATAAATCAACTGTACTAGACATGTTTAAATTGGCAGGATATATAAATCAACAAAAACCAGAATTATTCAAAATAACAACTCAAAAAAGCTATTCAAACAAAAAACACAATTGGTTTAGCATAAATCAATTTTTAGATGAAAAAAATTATACCGGTGGTAAAAGTGGCTACACAGACCCTGCTCAACAAACTGTAATCTCTACTTTTTCTATTCCACTTGGAGAAACAGGTACACGCCATATAGCTATCACTCTTTTACAAAGTAAAGATAGACATAAAGATGTCGAGGATATCTTAAAATATTTAAACAAAAATATTTATTATGGAGGAGAAGCAGATGCAAATACAGCTTGGGTCAAAGAAAGAACAGACATGCCTGTAGTCTATGATCAAGATTATGCAACCTTGATGTTTGGTGGAGACATAATGCTTGATCGTGGAGTAAAAAATTCTGTAAATAAAAATTTTAATGGTGACTATTCTGTCCTTTTTGAAAAATTAGGTATCCTCAAAAAATCAGACATAGCTTTTGTTAATCTGGAAGGTCCAGCATCTGACGTCGGTAAAGATATGCACAACCTTTATTCTTTCAGAATGGATCAATCTGTAATTCCTGCACTTAGAGGAGCTGGAGTATCTGTAATTTCTGTGGCTAATAATCATGTTGGAGATTGGGGGCGCGATGCATATGTAGACACACTAAATAATCTAAAAGAAAATGAAATCTTGTACGCAGGAGGAGGGTTAAATGACACCGAAGCTGAAAAACCTGTGGTAATTGAAAAATATGGTATAAAAATAGGATATTTAGCATTTTCTGATGTGGGACCAAATTGGATGGAAGCCGACAAAGAAAAAGCTGGCTTGCTTCTCGCCAACAATCCACGTTTTGACGAAATAATTAAAAATGCTTCAAAACAAGTTGACTATCTAGTCGTCTCTTTCCATTTTGGAGAAGAATACAAAACAAAACATAATACTAGACAAGAAAATTTAGCACATAAAGCCATAGATGATGGTGCAAAGATAGTAGTAGGTGCCCACCCACACGTAGTGGAAGACACTGAAGTTTATAAAAATGGTTTCATTGCTTATTCTCTAGGTAATTTTATTTTTGATCAAGCTTTTTCAAAAGATACAATGCAAGGCATGCTTCTTGAAATTAAATTAGGCAGAGACGGTAGTTTGTCTACAAAAAAAGATACTGTAAAATTAAATAACTTTTTCCAGCCAGAAAAAGTTATTATAGGAAAAGAAGAAAAAATTAAATTTAAATAAAAATAAATTGGGTTAATGTTGTAATAACATCAACCCAATTTTTTAAACCTCTTTTAAGACACAATTTTTGGTAAAATTTCTGGTATATATTCTCCAATCTTTTCCAGAAAATCTTGTTTAGAAATTGGTTTAGCAAGCCAAGCAGTCGCACCAGAACGGAGACATTCTTCTTTATCTCCTTTCAGATTGCCGTGAGAAGAACAAATTATTATTGGAACATTTTCATATCCAACAATATCTCTTATTGCTTTGGTAGCATCAAGCCCGTTCATAACCGCCATTACTTTATCCATCAAGATAAGGTCAAATTTTTCGTTAGTGGCAATAATATCTAACGCTTCTTTACCATTACATGCAATAGTAATATTATTTAAACCACTCCCTCTGAGAATACGAGAAAATGCGAGACGTGCATGTTCGTATGCTTCGACGAACAAGATCCTATGATTTTCCATAGTTATCTTTCTTTTTTGTTATTAAATCGTTATTTACAAAGTTCCATTTTTATCAAACTACATCTTTTTTATAGAGAAGTCAAATACAATTTATTTTGCTATTGCAGCGGCTTCGTCGAGCTTTACAGATAGGAGTTTTGAAGAACCGTCAGATCCGACAGTCACACCATACAAAATTCCAGCCCTAGACATAGTTTCCCTATTATGAGTGACCACAATGAGCTGAGAACGATGAGAAAGCTTTTCAAGCATATCTCCATATTTACGAGAATTTGCTTCGTCTAACGCTGCATCTGTCTCGTCTAATACCAAGAAAGGAGGAGGATTAACCTGCGACATAGCAAAGAGAAGAGCAATAGAGGTGAGAGATCTTTCTCCTCCTGAAAGTGCATTTAATTCTTTCACTTTTTTATGTGGCAAAGAAATATCAATTTCTATTCCTTGCTCAAAGACAATCTCCTCTGGATCCTCACCCTCCAATTCTTCTGTCCCTCTTTTCTTTTTATTTTCAATCACAACAGATAGATGTGCCTCCCCTCCACCAAACATAAGTGAGAAAAAGTTATTAAATTCTACATTTATTTTTTTAATTCCTTCTTTAAATTCTATATCAATCTTTTCTTTCAAGTCTGACATCAATTTACGAATAGATTCTATGCTTACAGACAAATCTTCCATTTCTTTTGCAAGAAAAGCATCTCTCCTTAAAACTTCTTCAAATTCTTTTAATACTTCAGACCCACTATTTAGTCCAGCGTCTTCTAATTTTATTTTAATTCTTTCTATTTTTCTTCTTAATTCTTCTTGGTCATCCTTATTTATTTCCTCTCCTATTTCAAAATTTTTATAAGATAAAATCTCAACACCTATCAATATAGATCCTTCTTTTATCTCATTTTCAAAATCTTCTATTTGTTTTTTTAGATTTTCTTCTTTTACAGCTAACACATTTAACAATGAAGAAAGTTCTTGATTTTTAACTCTAAGATCAAATTTTTCTTTTTCTTTTGTATGTAGAACTTCATTTTCCTGATTTATTTCATTCTTTAAAATCTGAATTTTTTCAATAATTTTCTTTTCTTCATTTCTTATATTCTCCATCTCAGATAAAATATCTTGTTGACTATTTTTTAAATCCTGTATCTCTGAACTTGGGGTAGAAATTTCTGTCTCACTTTTTTCTTGATTAAATTC
>CAIMAO010000025.1 GCA_903838985.1 uncultured bacterium
ATTAGAAAAAAATATTTTAATAAAAATAAAAGAAACAGAACATCAAGCAAATATAAAAGATAGATGTGAAAGGTTAAAAAATCTTTCAGAATCATTCGCAATAAAAAATGAAAATTTATTAAAAGGTAGAAATATAATTCTAATAGACGATGTCATCACCACCGGTGCGACATTAAATGAAGCTAAAAAAATTCTCAAAAAATTTGGTGCGAAAAAAGTAATCGCTTTCACCGTGGCACATTAAAAAATAAAACCTCCCAAGTTTCTAAACTCAAGAGGTAAACTAAATTTTATTTTTTTGTCATTTTTTTCCAAAAATAAACAAGCAATCGTTAAAAAAACCAAAGTGAACATATTCATATGTTCCTCCAATCTTTTTAGAACAATCACTAACACCATAATCTAAAGATGGAGAATACCTTTCATGATCAGAGCCGAATCTTGGAACATGCACTGGATTCTGCATAAAATCAACAAAACGACATTTAGCTTTTTTCAAAAAATCATCAAAAAAAGGAGCAACAAGTATAATAGGAAAACACTCCATTGGTAATAAAACATATCCTTTTAAAAGATATTCTTCCTTTATACTTGGCACAAACCGATCTTCCCTTTTATATTTATTGCCAAAAACGACGACAGGGTGGTAAAAAATTTCTGTTGTTGAAATAAATTCTCCAGTTTCAAAAAATCTTTCAGAAAGTCCTGGATATCCGGAAGAACCAATTCCCCCAAATTCATATCCTTTTTCTTTGAGGATAGAAATCCATTCTTTACCCTGAATCCCACTTGAGATAACTTCTGGTAATAATATATTACCAAACTCATCTGTCTTATAACCTTCCATTTTTTCTCCTTAATTTTTTTATTTTTTAGAACTATTTTTTACTTTACTAATTATACATATTTATATCAAAAAATCAATAGATAAGATTAAGTAGAAAAAGTTATAATAATATTTATGAAACATTGCAAAGATTGTGAACCAGCTCAAGAAATACATTGGGTAGCTTATATGTCCGTCGTCATAAGTTATATCAGTGATCCATTTTTTGACTTCATGGAAAGACTTTTTAAGAACACAGCTGAGGCTATTTCAAGAAAACTTTCTCTACCCTTCTTAAGGGCTATGTTATTTCTAAAATTAGGGCATCTCTCTGATGATCCAGACGAAAAAGACAGCTTCCGCACAAAATGTTTTTGGGAAGAAGCAAAAAGACGTGGAATAAAAATGCAAGAATTTAAAATGGGGCCAATCAGGGAATCTTTCATTGCAGAATACAAAGGAAAAATAATTACTTTCGATGGTTTACCTCGCCCAGAATATTTAGAATCAGATTCTTTTAAATGGATGGACAATAAAGGAATAATGAAAATCAAATTCTTAAAAGAAGGTCTGCCTGTCGCCAAAGGTGGCGTGGCTTTTACAAAAAGAAAAGCTCTCAAAATTTTTAATAGTATTACAAAACCTGTCATCACAAAACCAAACTTAGGATCAAGAAGCAGACACACGATGATACATTTAAATACACCAGAAGATTTAATAATGGGTTTCAAAAAAGCTAAAAAATTATCCCCCCTCATTGTGATAGAAGAAGAATTAAATGGATTTTTATTCCGTGGAACTTTAGTAAATGGAAAATTAGTCGGAGTAGTCAGACGAGATCAACCTGAAGTCAAAGGCGACGGAATACACACTCTCCGAGAATTGATGGAAGAAGAAAATAAAAGACCAGAGAGAAATGGTCCCATCTTTCATAAAATAGTAGTTGATAAAGAAACTAAAATAGAATTAAAAAGAGAGAATATCACAATGGATGATATCCCAGAAAAAGGTAGAGTCATCACATTTTCTCAAAAAACAAGTCGTGGCTGTGGAGGAACGACCACAGAAGTCACAGATATTGTACATCCTGAAAATATTAAGATGCTTGAACACGTCGGTACTTATATGAAAGATCCACTCATCGGAGTAGATTTTATAATAGAAGATATTACAGAACCTTGGTACACCGAACAGCATTGCGGAATAATAGAATGCAATAGTTTACCTTTTATTGATTTACATCACTATCCTCTTTTTGGTAAACCAAACAATGTAGCAGGCAAACTCTGGGATTTAGCAATGCCAGAATCTAAAATAGATTAAAGTTTCTCAAGAAATTTATCTCTATAGATAGAGAGTAACATTGGCTCACCGTTTTCATCTTTTGGAACGTCTTTTTCAACAAAACCATGTATTTCCATTTTGTTTACTAAATCTCTCAAATTAGGATCTTCACTAATTTCTTTTTTTATTTGAATAAGTTCTTCTTTATCTTTTAAAACTAAAACTCCTTGTCCGTGAATTTCTTTATCTTTATCATGGGCAACCAAACTGCTTCCTATGTCGCCTCGAAGAGAATCACCAACAAAAATCAATCTATCTTTCGGAACATTAATACCTTTCTCTTTCATTTTATTAATCAAATAATGTATAGCATTTTCTTTCCCACCGCCAGCCATCGTCTCATCTGTGGCAATATCAATAAAAATATCAGAAAGTCTTAAATACTTTGCAAGTTTATCTACAAATACTTTTGCATTAGCTGTAAAACCAACCATTGGTATCCCAAGCCTAGCATACATATGAGCCAACTTAAAAATCGGAGCAATGTTTGGTTTTTTAGTTACTTCTGAATCTTCCTTATTTTCTTTTTCTTTCTTTAAAAGATCTTCACATATTTTAGCAGCTGCCTCCCCATATTTTTCCAACATCTTTGCAGCATCCTCGTGTGCTTCATTTCCGGGTTCATCTATCTCTTTTGCATTTGGTATAAAACGGTTTTTTAAATAAAATTCTGGATCTTTCCATTCTTTGTGTCTATCTTTTTCTAAACCTGAATATATACCGAGCATTCTATCAAATTCACGAAAGGAATTTCCAAGTTTAAAACCTTTTAAATATGTATCTCCTAATTCTTTAGGATCTTCGTTCGGAAAAAGTTCAACAATAGCTTTATCATGAATAATTTCAAGGTGCGCAAGTGTGCCATCAATATCAAAGAAAGCCATCGCGCGAGGCTTGCCATCTTCCATAAGCTCTATTTTTATATTCTTTTTTTTACCATCTACACCTTCAAGCTCAGAAGGAATGTCTAACCATTTCTTTTCAAGAGAAGTATTATCTAAAAATTCTAGTGGGTTTTGATTTTTCATTTTTTGAATTAATTTTTTATCTCTTCGTTTTCAATAGTAATTTCTGATTTTGGGTCAAATGCATCTGGGTCCATTTTTAAATGTGAAATGTGTTTTTTTTGAACGACAAAATCTCCTAAAAATTTTAAAAAATCTTCTCTCTTGTCTATTTCCCCTTTTTCTTCCAAATGTTCAAGTGGATGCGCTTCAGGAGTATATTCAAAATGCCCACAAATCTCTCCATCTTTGTAAATTCGCAAATGATATTGATCTTCAAAATCAGTCAATTTTCTCCAACTCAAAACTTGATCTTCATCTATCCAAGCAATGAAATGGTTACCAAAACCCCATTTTTCAAAAAGATGTTTTTTTAAATTTTCTAAAGTCTTATGAGGAGCAAGCCAACCTAGATGATATTTCTGTCTTCCTTTTTTGTGCCAGATAATACCAGTTTTTAATAAAAATTTACGAATTGGCAAAAAGAAACTATATATATAATCCCATGTTTTTTGTTTAATTTTGTCGAAAGTAGTCATAATATTATGATACCATAAATTGTAAATTGACAGAACGCGTATTAAATATATACTTGTATATATGGAAACAGAAAAAATTTTAGAAACACCCACTCAAAATCCAATTCAACAGGACAACGGTGGAAACAAATTATCAATCCCTATGGCTATCATCGTAGCCGGAGTATTAATAGCAGGTGCAGTATATTTTTCTTCAGTTAAACAATCTCAAATAAATGTACCAACAAAAGGAGATGATTTATCAGCAATTAAATTAGCTCCAGTAGATGCGAAAGACAGAATACTCGGAGATGCAAAAGCAAAAGTCACTTTAATTATGTATGAAGATTTTCAATGTCCTTGGTGTGGTAGATTTGAAGAAGAATCAGGGCAAGCAATCAGAAATACTTATGTAAAAGATGGAAAAGTACAAGTTGTTTACAGAGATTTTCCATTTTTAGGAGAATACGTAAAACCTTATATAAAAATAGATGATGAATCAATAAATACAGCACAAGCAGCAAGATGTGCTGAAGAACAAGGAAAATTCTGGGAATATCATGACTATATTTTTGGTCATCAAAACGGAGAAAATGAAGGATCATTTTCTAGAACAAATCTAAAATCTTTCGCTCAAACTTTAGGTTTAGATAAATCTACATTTTCAGAATGTCTTGATTCAAATAAATACGACAAGGCAGTTGCAGATTCAAAAACAGAAGGAACAAATGCTGGAGTTGAAGGCACACCAAAAGGATTTATATTAAAAGATGGTAAAATTGTAGACACCATCGGAGGGTATATGCCACTTGAAGCAGTAAAACAAAAGATTGATTTTGCACTTAAATAAAATTATAAATTCTATAATTAACCTCAATATACCGACATTAATAAATACTATCGGCTATTTTGGAATTTTCATTATTATTTTTGCAGAGTCTGGATTATTTTTAGGGTTCTTTCTTCCAGGAGATACACTTCTTTTTACTGCTGGATTACTCGCCTCTCAAGGATATTTAAATATATTTTTGCTAATAATATTAACTAGTGCCGGAGCTATTTTGGGTGATCAAGTCGGATATATATTTGGTAAAAAAATAGGCCCAAAAATTTTTAGTCGCAACGAATCATTTTTTTTCAAAAAAGAATATGTCACTGATACTAAAAATTTTTACAAAAAACATGGCAAAAAAGCAATAATTTTTGCACGTTTTTTCCCTGTAATTCGCACATTTATCCCTATTATGGCTGGTGTAGGCAGCATGGAATATAAAACTTTTGTATCTTACAACATAATAGGTGGAACACTTTGGGGTGCAGGCATTACATTATTGGGATATTTTTTAGGCAAGAAAATACCAAATATTGATACATATTTAATACCAATATTAATTGGCATTATGCTTTTATCAATACTGCCAAGCCTCTTCTCACTCATTTATGGTAAGATAAAAGAAAGAATTATCAATAACAAAACAAATTAAAATGTACGAAGCAATAAAAAATTTCAACAAACAATTTCTCTACGAACCTAAAATAATAAATCAAAAAAAACTTTCCAAAAAATCTAGTTTTGTCGTCGTCGGTATGGGTGGATCTGCTCTTGCTCCCCTATTATTGAAGACGTGTAAACCCAAAATTGATATCATAGTCCATCGTGATTACGGTCTGCCAGAACTTCCAACAGAAGAATTAAAAAACAAACTTATAATATTAAGTTCATATTCTGGCAACACAGAAGAAATAGTAGACGCTTTTGAAAAAACTAAAGAAAAAAAATTGGAAATGGCAATTATCGCAACTGGAGGAAAATTGTTGTCTTTAGCAATAGAAAATGAAATTCCATATATAGAATTACCAAATACCGGTATTCAACCTCGTTCAGCTCTTGGTTATTCTATGAAAGCATTTTTAAAAATTATAGATGAAGAGAGTGAACTAAAAAAAATAGAAGAGCTCGCAGTAGTTTTAAACGGTAATGATTACGACGAAAATAATATTGAAGAAATAGGAAAAGCTTTGGCTCAAAAAATGAAAAATTTTGTACCTATTATTTATGCTTCAGATAAAAACTTATCAATAGCGTACAATTGGAAAATAAAATTAAATGAAACTGGCAAAATTCCTGCTTTTTATAATGTTCTGCCTGAATTAAACCATAATGAAATGACAGGTTTTGATGTAAAAGATTCTACCAAAGAATTAAATACAAAATTTTTCTTTATTATTTTGAAAGATGAAGAAGATAATGAAAAAGTTATAAAAAGAATGGGCACATTAGAGAAATTATATAAAAATCGTAATCTGCCAGTAGAAGTATTAGAACTTAAAGGAAAAGATGAGTGGTATAAAATATTTTCTTCACTTATGTTGGCTGACTTCGTCGCCTATTACATAGCCATAGGATATGGCCTAGAACCTGAACAAGTCCCAATGGTAGAAGAATTCAAAAAACTTATTTCTTAATAAAAAACTTTGCGGAGCCGGACGGATTCGAACCGTCGAGGGGTTTTGAAGCCCCTGCCTCTTTAGCAAAGAGGTACGTTAGACCACTCTGACACGGCTCCTTCAAATACCTAATTACTTTAGCATATTCTTAGCTTTTTCCAATTTTTCTGTTATACTCTTCTAGTAAAAGGAGGCGTGGATGAGTGGTTTAAATCAGCGGTTTACTAAACCGCCGTTCCTTAATCGGAACCGTGAGTTCGAATCTCACCGCCTCCGCATGGAGCTTTCTGATAAGCTTGAAACAAAATTTCGCTTAGATATAAATCAAAAAAAAGCATTAAAGAAGCTAAACCTATTTTCTGTGGCTGATCTACTTTTTCACTTCCCTATCAGATACAGTGATGTAAGTGAGGTAAAACAAATCACAAATTTATCTGAAGGAGAAACAGCGACAGTTCTAGGTAGAGTTTCAAATTTAAAAACGAAAAAAGGGTTTAAATCAAAAATCCCAATGGCTGAAGGTGAAATAGCAGATTTATCTGGAAAAATAAAAATCATTTGGTTTAATCAAGCATACTTAGCAAAAATGTTGCATGAAGGAGAAACTGTAAAATTAACTGGACATGTCACAAAAAGTAAATATGGTTTATATCTAGCTAATCCAGAATTTGAAAAAACTCCAAATATGCCGATAGATTCGCACGATAATTTATTTTCAAAAGATTCATCAGAATACGACAATCAAGGATTTTCTTACCCTATTTATCACGAAACGAGAGGAATAACTTCCAAATGGTTTTATCATGCTATAGAAAAAATATTAAGAGATAAAACTTTAGATAATATAGAAGATTATATTCCAGAAGATATTTTAAAAAAATATAATTTACCAACTCTTAAAACATCATTAATTTGGATACATAAACCTAAAAATGCACGTGATGCAGAATCAGCAAAGAAACGTTTTGCATTTGAAGAAGTTTTTTGTATTCAGTTAGAACGACAACATGATAAATTTGAATATAAAAAAAATAAATCTTTTCAAATTAATGTTAATAAAAAAGATACTGAAGAATTTGTAAAACGTTTTCCATTCACGCCTACAAATTCTCAAAAAAAATCCATCGAAACAATATTGAGTGACATGAATAGAAATTTTCCAATGTCTCGATTACTTGAGGGTGATGTTGGAAGTGGAAAAACCGCTGTAGCTGCTACAGCTGCTTACTTAACTGTAATACAAAGACCATTTGACTATGCAAAAGGTAAAATACAAAATTTTGGTAATTTACAAGTTGCTTATATGGCACCAACAGAAATATTAGCAGCTCAACATTTTGAATCATTCATACAATATTTTAAACATCTACCAATAAACATAGGCCTTATTACGGGCTCTGGTTGTCGTAAATTCCCTTCTAAGGTTAACCCTTCTGGCTGGACTGACATTTCTCGAGCACAGCTCTTAAAGTGGACAGCCAATGGAGAAATACCTATTTTGATAGGCACACATGCTCTCATCCAAAAATCAGTTAAATTTAAAAATCTAGCACTAGTCGTGATAGACGAACAACATCGTTTTGGAACAGCACAAAGAAGAAAGCTTGTGAGGAAAGACAACATTGCCCCACACCTACTTTCTATGACAGCCACTCCTATTCCTCGCACACTCGCTCTCACAATTTATGGAGATTTGGATTTATCATTGTTAGATGAGATGCCTTCCGGTAGAAAACAAATAATTACAGAAATAATCACACCAAACAAAAGAGAAGAAACTTATGAAAAAATCAGAGAAGAATTAAAAAAAGGCAGACAACTCTATATTATTTGTCCAAGAATAAATGAACCTGACCCTGAAAAAGAAATGGCGGTTCAAGCTAAGTCTGCTATAGCTGAAGCGAAACGTCTAAAGAAAGAAGTCTTCAAAGAATACGAGACAGGAGTGCTTCACTCTAAAATGAGCAAACAAAAAAAAGAAGAAGTAATGAATGATTTTACAGCAGGTAAAATAAATATTCTATGCGCAACTTCTGTCATAGAAGTCGGAGTAAATGTTCCAAATGCAACTATTATAATAATAGAAGGTGCAGAAAGATTTGGACTTGCTCAGCTTCATCAACTTCGTGGAAGAGTGATAAGAAGCAATCATCAAGCATATTGCTATGTTTTTGCTGATGCAAAATCTGATAAAACAATTCAAAGATTAAAAGCACTGAAAACTGCTAAAAATGGTTTTGAATTAGCAGAGTTAGACCTCTCGCTACGTGGTGGAGGTGAACTTGGAGGAAATAAGCAATGGGGTATCTCCGACCTTGGGATGGAGGCAATAAAAAATATAAAAATGGTAGAAGCTGCTCGCGCTGAAGCCGTTCGTTTAATAAATGAAGATCCAGAACTTTCAAAATATCCTCTTCTTAAACAAAAAGTTCGTGAAAAAGCTGGAGAATTTCATTTTGAATAAATATTGTCCGTCCTCTAGGATTCGAACCTAGGACCCCAGAGGTATAAGCTCTGTGCTCTAACCAGCTGAGCTAAGGACGGGTTAGTATTTTTATACTACAAAATTAAATACCTTTTTGCAAAGAATTTTAACTTTTTATTTCTAACTTTGCCTCATTTATCTTTTTTGGCATTATTCCATTGGCAATAATAATTTTGTCATACTCCTCTTGTTCTAATGTTTCAACTTCAATAAGTTTATGTGCTATCGCATCGAGAGCTTTTCTATTTTCGATCAAAACTTTTTCCGCTGAATTTATACCGTCATTTATGATTCTTGAAACTTCAGAATCAACTTTCGTAGAAACTGTTTCAGAAAATCCATCTTCTTTTGATTCACCCCAGCTTAATTTTCCACCATCACCTCCTAAGGCTACAGGACCAATCAAATCAGACATACCCCATCTTGTCACCATTGCACGAGCTAAATTCGTAGCTACTTGCAAATCACTTGATGGACCAGTTGTAATATCACCAAAAACCATTTTTTCAGCCACATAACCTCCAAGCGACATTGCAATGTCATCAATAAATTCTTTTTTAGATTGGAGTCTTCTTTCTTCAAGAGGAAGCTTTAATGTATATCCACCAGCATTACCTCGAGCAATAATAGATACTTTATGCACTGGATCTGCATGAGGCAAAACACTAGCAACTAATGCATGTCCTGCTTCATGATAAGCGGTTATTTCTTTTTCTTTTTTAGAAAGTAAATGACTTTTTCTTTCAGGTCCAAGCATTACTTTTTCAATAGCACGAATTAAATCAAATTGAAAAACTTTTTTACGATTCTCTCGTGCTGCAAGTATTGCTCCTTCATTCATTAATGAAAACAAATCTGCACCAGAAAATCCAGGAGTTCTTTCTGCAATCAATTTCAAATTAACATCTTCTGCTAATGGTTTCAATCTTGCATGAATATTTAAAATTTCTTCTCTATCCACCCTATCTGGCAAATCAAGTAAAACTTTTCTATCAAATCTTCCTGGACGGATGAGAGCTGGATCAAGCACATCTGGTCTATTTGTAGCTGCCATCACTATAACTTTTTCATTTGGTTCAAAGCCATCCATTTCCACAAGGATTTGGTTTAAGGTTTGTTCACGTTCATCATTTCCCCCACCAAAGCCACCTCCACGAGTGCGTCCTATGGCATCTATTTCATCCATAAATATAATTGCTGGTGCAGCTTTTTTGGCCATCTTAAACAAATCTCTTACACGAGAAGCTCCGACACCAACAAACATTTCCACAAATTCACTTCCAGATAAATGGAAAAATGGAACACCTGCTTCCCCTGCTACAGCTCTTGCAAGCAATGTCTTTCCTGTTCCTGGAGCACCTGTCAAAATAACTCCTTTCGGAATTCTTGCACCAATATCTAAAAACTTTTTAGGATTTTTTAAGAAATCAACAATTTCTTTCAATTCTTCTTTAGCTTCTTTACAACCAGCGACGTCTTTAAATGTCACTTTATTATTTTTATCATTTGGGTCCGTAATACGAGCCTTGGATTGACCAAAAGAAAATGCCTGCATGCCTGCTCCTTTGACTTGTCGTGACAAATACCAAAAGAAAAATATTATAAAAATAAGTGGCAAAATGAAAGGCAATAAATTCATCAACCAATACATAAAACCTCCTTCATTTTTTACTTCAATATTTGCTCCAGCCAAAGCTTCTTTCGTCACACCATAATTGAAAAGGGTTTGAGAAAGAGAAGATTCTGTCTCTTTCTTAGAATTTTTTATTGTGTCATCTTTATATGTGATAGTTAACTTTTCTCCTTCTACTAAAATATTTTTGACTTGCCCTGCCGATACACTCTTCGCTAAATCAGAAATGGAAATATTTGGCACGTCTTTTGGGACACCAGAGATCATTAAATAAAGGGCTGTAATAGTCATAAAAATCAAAATAGCACCAAGTATACTACCTGAAAATTTAGGGTTTTCTTTCCCCTTTTTACCTTTATTTTTAAGTTCTTTTTTATTTAAAAAATTAAAATCCATAAGTTAGATAATAGCACAAAATGACAGATAAATGAAATGAATTGACATAAATAAGAAAAAGCTCAACGGATAGGCCATTAAGACTTTCTCTCGTTGAGCTTCCTACAAATATTTCTTCTGTAGGGCTTTAATAACTAAATATGAAAAATCCCGACCAAGAATAACATTGACCCCAAAAAAAACAGAAGCATCATTTTGAATATCAATAATATTTCTTTTTATTTGTCTTTTTATCTTTCTTGGTCTCTTGCTTAAGGTCGTCAAAAACAATTCTGCTTTTGGTCCATTAACAATAGGATCAAAAGAATCGACATACCAACCGAAGACATCTCTTACAGATGCCTTAACAACTGGAGCAGGTGCAACAAAAAAAAGCATAAGAATCCTTTGTTTATTTAGAAATACTTACTCAAATAACCGAACCCAAATTAATTTATCACAAAAATATCAAAAAGTAAATGAGTTATATCCATCCGTATTTTTTAATAAAATACATTTTTAAGAATTGAGTAATTAAGAAATACAGTATTAGACCTACAAATAACAATGCAAAATAAAGTAATGATAAAGGCACTAATTGAAATGCTCCAGCAAAAGGAGAAAACGGCAAATATAAACCGAATGAAACTACGCACAATGTAGAAAAGATGAGTGGCCGACTTGCCCAACTTTGCAAAAATGGAATTTTTTTCGTTCTAATAATGTGAACAATAAATGTCTGAGTCAAAAGAGATTCTATAAACCAACCTGTATGAAAAAGTGCTGGGTTCCCCCATGCATGAAATATATAAAGCATCACAAGGAATGTAGAGAAATCAAACAATGAACTTATTGGACCGAAAAATAAAATAAATTTTTTTAATTTTTTAAAATCCCATTTTTTTGGTTTTGATAAATTATCTTCATCAACCTTATCTGTCGGAATGGTCATTTGTGAAAAATCATAAAGCATATTGTTTGTAAGTATCTGAATCGGTAACATTGGCAAAAATGGCAAGAAAATACTTCCCCCAACAACGCTAAACATATTCCCAAAATTTGAACTAGCAGCCATCTTTATATATTTCAAAATATTATCAAATATCCTCCTGCCTTCTATTATCCCATCTTTAAGCACAAGTAAACTTTTTTCAAGTAAAATTAAATCCGAAGACTCTTTGGCAATATCTGCGGCATTATCAACAGAAATACCAACATCCGCAGAAATTAACGAGAGAGAATCGTTTATTCCATCACCTAAAAATCCAACTACATGATCTTTTCCTCTTAGACTCTTTATTATTCTTTCTTTGTCATAAGGAGAAAGCTTCGCATATACGACAACGTTTTCAACTTCATTAGATAATTCCTCATCACTCATTTTCTCTATATCTTTACCAAGCAATATCTTTGAAAAAACCAAGCCCACATCTTCACATATTTTTTTGGTGATAATTTCATTATCTCCTGTCAAAATTTTCACACTCACCCCTATTTCTTCCAAATCCTTAATAGTTTCTTTTACACTTATTTTAGGAGGATCAAAAAATGCCAAAAATCCAACAAATGTTAATTCATTTTCATCATTTATTCCAAAAACTTTTTTCTCTATGTCTGTCTCTTTATAAGCTACAGCCACTACTCTGAAACCTTGCTCGTTTAATTCTTTTTCAATAACTAATTTCTTTTCATCACTAAAATCTTTCAAAGAAATTACTTTACCATCAACTAAAACATTAGTACAAGAAGAAATGATTTCTTCTACAGCTCCAGTACAAATAAGCATTGATTTACTTTCCCCTTCTTTGACTATCACTGACATTTTCCTTCTATTAAAATCAAAAGGTATTTCGTCTACTTTGGAGTAATTTTTAATTTCTAATTTTTCTTTAGCTTCTTCGTGTTTCAAAATCGTTTCATTTATAATATTACTTACCCCTGTCTGAAAGTAACTATTCAGAAATGCATAATGTAATGACTCTACATTGTCTTTACCATAAATATCTAAATGCTTTTCCAAAATAATTTTCCCTTCTGTAAGAGTTCCTGTTTTATCAGTACATAAGATATTCATTACCCCTAAATTTTCAATAGCATCTAAATGCTTCACGATTACTTTGTTTTTAGACAAAACTAAAGCTCCTTTTGATAGATTAACAGCTACAATGGTGGGTATCATTTCTGGTGCTACGCCCACAGCCACAGCTATTGCAAACAAAAATGCTTCAAACCAATTTCCTTTAAAAATACCATTCAACAGAAAAACTGCTGGCACCATTATTGCCATAAATTTTAAAATTAAAACAACAAATTGTTTGAGCTCTTTATTAAAATCAGAAACGTGATCATTTTTGTTTATATCAGAAGCCACGCTACCTAAATAAGTCTTTTTACCAGTGCTCAATACTACCGCTTCTGCAATACCAGATTCGACACTCGTTCCTAAGAAACATAAATTACAAAGTTCTATTATTTCTTTATTTTCTAAATTAGAATCCGTTACGTGTTTTTCTACAGGCATTGATTCACCAGTCAACATTGCTTGATTTATAAACAAATCTTTAGAAGAAATTAGTCTCACATCTCCAGGAATAATGGTGCCGGAAGATAAACAAACAATATCACCTGGAACAACATCTCTTAAAAGAATTTCCTTTTTTATATTATTTCTAATTACCGTAGCCTTGATATTTATCATTGCCTTCAGTTTGTCGGCAGCAATATCTGCTTTCGTTTCTTGATAAAAATTCAAAAATATACTCAACAAAACCATAAGGATAATAACAAAAAAAGATTCTTTGTCACCCACAGAAACAGAAACCAGTGCCAAAACAAGAAGCAATAAATTCAAAGGACTTTTTAGAATTTCAAATAATTTTAGAAGATGATTCGTCTTTTTTTCATCAGCAATATCGTTATGTCCATAAATATTTAATCTTTTTTTTACTTCTTGATCATTAAGACCAATTGCTTTGGAATTTAATTCCTTTAAAGCAAAATCTGGCTCGTTTTTTGCAAATTTAAATAATTTCTCAAAAAGATCTTTCTTGAGTGAATCAGTCAATTTAGTATCTTTTTTGTTTTTCTGAAAAACATGTTTAAGCAAATTCATACTTTATTAGTATATCATTTAGCTTTTTCAATACAAAAAAATCAATAATGTTGGTTCTTTAATAAAGTGGTGGAGATGCGGGGAATCGAACCCCGGTGCAGAAAGTTTTTGTAAAGAAATCTACATGTGTAGTACGTTTTTTTTGTTTTAAATTAAAAAATTCTTAAACGAACAAAATATTTTTTAATCGATTCTCTTTGTTTTTCTAGGAAAAGTCGAGACAGTCTCTTCCCCTATCCCGATAATATTATGCCTCAGCTCATATATCGGAAGTCTATGAGAAAGACACCAGCTTACGCTAAAGCGTATGCTGGAGCAAATGCGAACACATTACCGAAGTAAGGTGAACGAATTGCTTTAGCAGTCAATTTTGCAATTAACATTTGAACGAATTTTTACGAGATTACGTTCATTCTCGACATGCATCTAATACAAGTAGACCCACTGTCTATGCCTTGCATCCCCATATTTTATTTTCAACGTTCTTAAATTAATTTTTTGCTTCACGTCTGATCTCACGATCCGTATCACGTTTTTTTATACTCTCACGCTTATCGTGTTGCTTTTTTCCTTTTGCTAAAGCAATTTCTACTTTTATTTTTCTACCTTTATTATACACTGAAATTGGCACTATTGTCAAACTCTTATTTTTCTCACTTCCCGCTAAAACAGCTATTTCTTTTTTCGTAAGTAAAAGTTTTTTATTTCTTAATGGATCATAATCCTTAGAAGAATTATTTGATTGATAGGGTGGAACATTAGCATTTATTAAAAATATCTCCCCTCCTCGCACAACGACAAAAGCCCCTTCTAAGGACATTCTCCCTCCTCTCACAGATTTGACTTCCGTGCCCAAAAGCTCAATACCTGCTTCGTATTTTTCCAAGATTTCATAATTAAACCTCGCTTTTCTATTTTCAGCATAGTGAGCCATATTAATATCTTAACATATGTTAAAATGAAAAGATGGCAATAAAACCTAAATTAAATGTTTCTGGATACAGAGGAATCTGGGGTGAAACACTAACAGAAGAAATAGTTAAAAACTATGTTCGTGCTTTTGCTTTTTTTACGAAAGAAGAATTAAAAAAACAAAATATAAATATATTGATTGGACGTGATGGACGTGGAAGCGGACCACAAATTAAAAAAGTTATATTACAAGAACTTGAAAATCTTGGAGTAAATGCGATAGATGGAGATATCATGCCTACACCAACAGTCTTGTTTTCTGTTCGTAAACATAAATATGATGGTGCAATAATTATTACAGCTTCTCACAATCCAATAGAATACAACGGTTTAAAATTTATCAACAAAAAAGCACTTTTTTTAGAAAATACTGAGATAAAAAAAGTAAATGAATATTATACAAAAGAAATTTCTGGAAAAGAAAAGAATGTTACTTCTGTCAGCACGCATAATTTTCTACTGAAAATTTGCTATGCTTGGCTCGCCAGCCTGCGCAATGCTTCCCGAAGCAATACTCTTTCCTTTTCTAAAGAACATATAGATAAAATTTTAGCCAACGTTAATGTGACAGCAATTCGTGATAGAAAATTTAAAGTGGCAGTGGATATGATAAATGCTTCTGCTTGTGTAATGTATCCTTATATTTTTGAACAACTTGGAGTTGAATTAATACCTCTCAATAATATCCCAAACGGATTATTTGCCCATAAACCTGAACCTCTTAAAGAAAATTTAAGTGATCTCTCAGAATTAGTAAAAAATTCAAAAGCAGATTTAGGTTTTGCTCATGACCCAGACGCTGACAGACTCGTTGTGGTAAATGAAAATGGAGAAGTAATTTCAGAAGAATATTCTTTAGCATTGGGGATAGAGAATGTTTTATCAAAAAATCCAAACCAAAAAATCGTAATAAATTTATCAACTTCACAAATGAATGTGGACATTGCAAAAAAATACAATAGTGAATGTTTTAGATCAAAAATTGGCGAAGGCAATGTCGTTCAAAAAATGATTTCCTTAAATGCAATAATAGGGGGTGAAGGTGGTGGTGGTGTTATATATCCAAAGATAAACACTGCACGTGATAGCTTCACCGGACTCGCTCTTATACTTGAACTTTTGGCTGAAAGAAAACAAACAGTTAGTGAATGTATATCTACCCTACCAAAGTATTTTATTAAAAAAGATAAATGGACAATAGAAGGAAAAAACCTAAATGAAATATACCTAAAACTAAAATCCCATTTTAAAAATGCAGAAATAGACGAACAAGATGGTTTGCGCCTTGATTTTAAAGATAGTTCTTGGATTCATCTAAGACCATCAAATACAGAGCCTATTATAAGGCTTATTGGCGAAGCAAAAAGTGAAAATGCTATCAACAAACTATTTGAACAAACTAAATCTATTCTTTAAAAAAGAAATGCTATAATATAAAGCATGCCTACAAACAAAAAAGGATTTACTTTAATAGAGTTATTAGTAGTAGTTGCCATCATTGGAATCCTAGCAGCAGTAATTTTGGCTTCCTTAAATAGTGCCAGAGCCAAAGGACGTGACGCAAAAAGAATAAGTGACCTTAAACAGATACAAAATGCACTTGAACTCTACAAATCCGACAACAATACATATCCAATCCCATCTGCCGGAATTTTTAACAATAATAATATTGAAAACAACACTGAATGTGATTTGGTGGCTGGTGGTGCAGCAAATGTGCCATCAATAGATCAAGTAATAACTGGACTAACTCCCAAATATATATCTAAAATTCCTGCAGATAATCAAAATGGTCCTCCTTGTTATGTATATGCTTCTAACGGAAATGATTATGTATTTGAAGAATTAAATATATTAGAAAATGGAATTTCGCCTAATAGTCCTTTTTACGACACGTCAGCAGATGGAGTAGCTGGAAGAGTGAAAAATCTAATTATATATTCAAGTGAAACCTCAAGAAATTGGTATGTTACTGATTTCCTTCATTAAAAAAATATAAATTTGACTTTAAATCCTAAATAAGCTAAAATCTAAAAGGTTAAAGTATTATATATATCAATTTTGCGAGAAAGAATAAACAACCAAATAAGAGCGAAAGAGCTTCGCGTTATAGATAGTGAAGGTCAAAATCTAGGTGTTTTAAGCATAAAAGATGCATTAGAACTAGCCCAAAGTAAGGGTTTAGATTTGATCGAAGTGTCCCCTAACGCAAATCCTCCTATTGCTAAAATAATGGATTTTGGTAAATATCAATACGAGGTAAATAAAAAATTAAAGAAAGCAAAAGCTGGTTCTAAACAAACAGAAACAAAATCAATTCAAATAAAAATAGGAACCGGTGACCATGACTTAGGACTTAAAGCCAAAACTGCTTCAAAATGGTTAAAAGAAGGACACAGAATAAAAGTAGAACTTTTCCTCGCAGGACGCACAAAATATATGGATGAAAAGTTTTTGAAAGAAAGATTAGACAGAGTATTGCACCTCATTACCGAAGATTACAAAATTTCTGATGCATACAAAAGAGGTCCAAAAGGTTTAATAACAACAATAGAAAAAGCCAAGTAAGTTATAAAGTAAAAAGTTTATAAAGTAAAAAATAAAAAATATTATGAAAGGAATGAAAACAAATAAATCATATTCAAAGAGATTAAAGCTTACAAAAAATGGTAAGGTAATTTCCCGCAAACCAGGATTCAACCATTTTAATGCTAAACAATCACGAAAGACACAACTTGCAGGTCGCAAAGGTCAAAACTTTTTGATTAAAAACAAACCAAAAAGTCATTTATTGCCTTTCAGTTAATATTTTATCAATTTTAAACAACTAATATGACAAGAGTAAAAAAAGGAGTACATGCGTTAAAAAGAAGAAGAAGTGTTTTAAAACAAACAAAAGGTTTTAGACACGGCCGAAGCACAAAAGAAAGACAAGCAAAAGAAGCTCTTTTGCACGCTGGTAATTATTCTTTTGCCCATAGAAAAGATAAAAAGTCACACAACAGAAAACTTTGGAATATTAAGATTAATGCATTGAGTAGAGAGCTCGGAACAACATATTCAAAATTGATCGGCTCACTTAAAGAAAAAAATATTTTAATAGATAGAAAAATATTAGCTGACTTGGCAGAAAATCATCCATTGGTTTTCTCTAAAATAATAGAAAATTTAAAATAATCTAAATAAAAAAATCCCCTATCACTAGGGGATTTTTTTATTTTCCAGTTTTATATTTTTTAACCATAGCGATGACATCTGCTACGAGTTTCTTAGGATCAGAATTCATCAATATTTTATCATTAGGACGATGGCCTTTTTTTATTATATCTTGAAGCTCTGCACCTGTCTCCCAAGGACCATCTAATATACCTATAGGCTTAGAATCTTCAAAAGCAACAGTAAACTCATGAATGGTGCCAATACGTCCACAACCAAACATTACAGCATCAGAAGAACGGGTAAGAAGTAAATCGCGTCCTGGGTAACCAAAACCTGTATAAACAATCAGATCCATATAGTCTAAAGGAAGCTTATAAGCTTCTACGTGCTCTTTTTCAGTCGCTGCTGGAGAAAAACCAATTGATATCCCTCCTGCTTCTTTTGCACCCATAGCAGCCCAAAATGGAAAGCCTGTTGTTGCTCCTGTGACTATGACAGCTCCTTGCCTAGCTATTTCACGTCCGAGTTCTTTTGCCAAATCCAAGGTGCCTTGTCCAGCATTTGTCGTATCGGCCGAACCAGAAACACATATTTTTATTTGATTGTGCCCGTGTTTATTATAAGCATCCAAAGAATTAATATCCATATTTAAATTATACTACACAAAAATTAATATTAAAAAGTAAGTAAAACACTATCCCCTTGCAAAGGTGCAACAGCATCAAGACCAAGGTTATCTCGAATTCTCTGCACTAAAAACATTGCTGATTTTGGTTCACCCATAACTACAAAAATTTTTTTAACTGAATCTTGCATATCTCCAACAAAATTAAATAATCCATCCCCATCTTTATGTCCTGAATATCCTAAAATAATCTCTACATGAGATCTCACACTCACATCTTCTCCATTGATACGCACAGTTTTAACTCCCTCTTCTATCAAACGCCCCAATGTGCCGACAGCCTGATACCCAGTGAGAAGAATAGTGTTGTTTGGATCAGGCAAATAATGTCTTTCATGATGAACAATGCGTCCACCTGAAGACATACCAGAACCAGCAATAACTATTTTGGGATTTGGTGTATTAACAATCATTTTTGATTCTTCTGATTTTAAAGTAGAATGAAGTCCTGGAAAATCAAATATATACTTATCTTTGGAAAATTCTTTTTGTGCATTTTCATTAAAATAATTTTTAAATTGTTTAAAAATTTCAGTAAGGCGTATCGCAAGCGGTGAATCAAAAAAAATCGGCATTACTGGCACGCGACTATTTTCTACCAAATCATTAAGTTCAAATAAAAGCTCCTGTGAACGTTCAAGAGAAAAAGTAGGGATAATGAGTGTCCCCTTTCTTTTATAATTGTCTTCTATAACTTGTTCTAAAAGTTTTTTTCTATCATCTCTGGACTCATGGTTTCTATCTCCATAAACGCTTTCCATTATTAAATAATCCACATCAGTGACCTTTTCAGTATCAGGCAATAATGGTGATGGTGAATTGCCTAAATCTCCAGTAAACATAATCTTTTTACCATTGTAAACGAACTCAATCATAGCTGAGCCTAAAATATGTCCTGCATCTCTGAAAAAGACTTCTAAATCGTCTGTGATCTTAATTTTTTCGTGATAATCAAATGAAAGCCAATTTACAAATGCAGCATTTACATTTTCTTCTGTATATATTTTATCTAAATTAAACTCTCTGTTTTTAGACAAAATACCTGCAGTGTCTATAAGCATTGGCAACGTAAGTGCACGAGTTGGTTTTGTGGAATAAATTTTACCTTTAAAACCTTCATGAATTAACTTTGGAATTTTACCAATATGATCTATGTGTGAATGTGTAATAAAAAGAATATCTATCTCTTTTGGATCATAGACAAAAGGACTCCAATTAATATTGTCTGCAAGTTCTGACCCTTGGGTAAGTCCACAATCAATTAGAATTTTTTTACCATCAACTTCGAAAAGAAAATTAGCTCCTGTTACAGAACCTGTCCCTCCACAAAATGTTAATTTAGCAACTTTTGGCATTGTTTAATTATACAATATTACTTTTAATAGGCATAATTTTTTTAATAAAATATAATATTGCAAAACATCCTCCAGATAAATCAAAAAAAATATCAGAAATAGTATCGAGAGAATTAAATGGACTTTGAGTAGTATAGTTATTTAATATAATTTCAAATATCTCCCACAAAACTCCAATTATTAAAACACCTAAGATCATCTTAAATATTAGCATCAAAGAAATTTCTTTTATCTTTAAAAACCAGAGAAGAGCTAAACCAAGCCATACTCCCCCTAAAAAATGCATAGGCATATCAAAATACCAAATTGAAGAATACCAATAAAACTTCATTGCTAGATAATTTAACAATAAAATAGAAAATATAAACAAAACTATACGTGTTAAAAACTTTTTTGCGTCCATATAGATATTATATACATTTAAAAAGAAAAAATCCCCACACTTGTGGAGAATCTTTTTTAGGGTTATTTCCGATATATTACCGTAGCTTAAAGCTAAGTGGGTACCAGACACATTTGACCAAGGTCAAACATGATCGAAGCTCCCATAAAATAGTGTTCTAGGTAATAATCGGAAATAACCCTACTAAAAGTATAACAAAGCTACAGGACGAATCAACTAGACGGAGCTATTTTTTTGTTTCTGAATGAATTTTACACTAAAAACACTAATTAAATTACATACTGTTTCATTTTTTCTTTAAAATCTTCAAAAGAAATATAGAGTTCTGCATTAATACCAAAATCTTTTGCTCCTTTTATATTTTCAAGACTATCGTCAATAAAAAGTATTTCATCTTTATTAATATTATTTAATTCATTATAAATTTTTAAGAAAAAATCTTGTTCCGGTTTTTTACAACCTAAAGAGGCTGAAGAATATGCCTTGTCAAATACATTTTTTAATTCAATTAGATTAATTAAATACTGAAAACGATATTTTTCATTATTGGTTGCAACGAAACACAAAATACCTCTTTTTTTTAATTCTTTAATATATTCAATTAGTTCTAAATCTAAATCACGTTCAAGTCCAAACCAATAATCCAAAAGAACATTCACTCCTTTGTTCCATCCCCATTTAATTAGATATGGAGAGATAGATTCTTTCAAGTCTGCATTACCTACTAAACATTCTTGAAAAGGGCCATTAAAAAATGGAAGTGATTTTTCCAAAGAAATTCCGTGTTCTTCTGCAAGAGTTATACTGAATCTTCTTTTTATAGGTATAATCACACCATCCACATCAAAAATAATTACCTTTATCATAATATTTAAATTTCAAAATCTTTTAATTTTTCCAAATATGAAACGATGGAATCATCATTTATATCTTCTGGTTTAATATTAGAAACAGAAAAAATTTGATCTTCAATTTTTTTACCACAAGACACGAGTTCTTGCCTTTCTTTTTCTGTCACATTATCGGGATTATTTTTATATCTGTCATTAGCTTCCTCCATCCGCTCATCATAAGAAAGAACCCCCTTAGGACTCACCCTCATATCTGCATATTTTAAAATCTTCAAAGCCCAATCATCACCATTCTGAGTAAGACATAAATTATTAAATCTATTTTGAGAAATAAGCTCGACTATCCTTTCAGATATACCTAGTTCACGCACGATGCCAACTGTCGCTTCATGGTCACTAGCACCATATTTCTCGGTAAATTCATCTTTTATTCCCTTCCAATATTCTATTCCTTCAGGTTTGAAAAAATCTGGAAAATGCGCAAAATTAAATTTAACAATATTGCCCATATCATGGAGAACACATGCAATAACAATCGTTTTTTTATCTACCTCAATGCTTAAAGAATCACAAATTTGCATCGCCACAGCAGCCACACGCAATTGGTGTAGTTGCAAACTTTGCATAATCTTATATTCTTTATAAAAATCAGAAATTTTCTTCATATTTTACAATATAACATAAAATCCCCTTTCGGGGATTTTATTAATTATTCTTCGTCTACCCCAAATCTTTTATAGTCAAATGTTGGAGCTCCTCCAAACCAATGTTTTATTTCGTGTTCTGCTTCTTCTGGTGTCTCTGAACAATGAACGACATTTGTCACACAGCGCTTTTCTCTATTTGCTAGAACTGGACTATCTATTGAAAAATCACCACGGATAGTTCCTATAGCTGCTTTATATGGCATTGTCTCACCTGCAATTTTACGAACAATGTCAACAGCATGCAACCCTTGCACAATCATTTTTACCACAGGGGCACTCATCATAAAATCAATAAGCCATTTACGGACTTCTGGGCCAATTTTTGAAGTATCATCTGTTCCAAAATCAGCAACTAAATCATACCCATATTTTTCATAAGTAGCTTTTGTTTTTTCTCCTAAACGAGTAATCCATTCTTCTTTTTTGGGATAATGATTATCCATTTGTTCATATAATGGTTGAGACATTTCAAGAGCTACAATCTTTAAATCACGTTGTTCAAAACGTTTAATAACTTCACCAATCAAGCCTTTTTTTACTCCGTCTGGCTTAATCATCACATATGTCTGTTCTTCTTTTGGATGCTTCATAATTAAAATTAACTAACCCTGCAAAAGCAAGGTTTTTATTAAATAACTTATAATATTCTCATTATAACAGAAAAATTAAGGTAAGCAATTTTACTTAAATAAGTAAAAATTTATTTTTTCTCCAATATTTTTTTTATCAATGCTTTAGTCTTTGGCCCCAATATTCCATTAGGGGTAAGTTTGTTATCTTTTTGAAATTTAATCAAAGCTTTTTTTGTCTGTAACCCAAAGTAACTAGTTTCGTTTCCTTTTGAGCCAACCCCTGTTTTCGAAACAGTGTATCCTTTAGAATTTAAGAATTGCTGAACTGTTTTAATTATATTGTTAGTGACTCCTTGTTTGATTGTGATATTTTTTGTTTTAGTAATTTGTGGTAAAAATGTATTTTTAATATCAGTTGAAATATTATTCACTGGTGTGGCTGGTTTTACAACTGGAGTATTTATTATTGGAGGCACTACTACAGGAGGAATTAATACTGGATGTCCATTACTTCTAACTATCGTCGCAGGAAACACAGCTGATACAACTCCAGTGTTAATAGAATTTGTAGCTGTAGCACCAGATACAGTGAAGAAGTTCGCAGCTACACCTGTGAGAGTGTAACCAGCTTTTGGTGTAATTGTAATTGTTGCAGTGTAGG
>CAIMAO010000026.1 GCA_903838985.1 uncultured bacterium
AATATTTTCTTCTACTATTGCTTCTTCTATTTCCGAACTTATTTCATTAAAAATAGCTTTTATTTCCTCAGGATTTTTTATTACAATCTTAGGAGCTTTGATATTTCTGCGTTCTTCCATTTCTATCATTCCTTCTATTCTTCCTAATTTTCTTTCTATTTCATTTTTTACTCCACGAATTTCATTAATCTTTATTTCAAGATTTTTTAATTCTTTTTCTTTTTCACTTTCTTCAGTCTTTTCAAGATTATCAAAATGATTAATCTTTTCTCTTACAATATTTAGTTCAGAAGAAATTTTACTCTTCTCTGTAGATAAGCTTAATTTTTCTTTATCTAAATAAATACTTTCTTTTTTCAAATATTCTTTATATAAAGACAAAAGTGAAATTTGCATTTCTTTTGCTTTTTCAAATTTATCAACTTGCTTCTTTAAAAAATTCAAATGTGGTGCATTTTCTCTACGCAAAAGAGAAACTTCCTTCATATTATTAGTGGTTCTCTCTAACTTACGTCCAGATTCTTTTATTTTGTATTGATAAATTTTAAGTCCTAATGCATCTTCTATCATTTCTCTTCTGTCTTTAGATGAAGCATTCAAAATCCTGTCTGCTTCCCCTTGTGAAATAATATGATGTCCAGACGAACCAATATTCACAGAAGACAAAAGATTATTTATATCTTTCAACCTTACTTCTGAACCATTTAAAATATATTTATTTAACCCATCAGAAAAAACCTCACGAGAAATTGAAATAATATCATAATTTAGATTAACATTTTCACCTCCTTCGTTTGAAATTTTGAAAACTTTGTCAGAATTATCAAAATAGATAGTGACAGCTGCACGTGAACTTTTCGGTAAACTTTTTGAACCTTTAAAAATAAGATCAGAGCCTGAGGATCCACGCATTGATTTTATAGATTGTTCACCCAAAACAAAACGTAATGCTTCCACTACATTTGATTTTCCAGATCCATTTGGGCCAACAATAGAAACAATAGAATTTTGAAATTCTAAAACTGTTTTTTTAGAAAAAGATTTGAAACCATTAATTTCAAGATTCTTGAGTCGCATATTATTCCATCCAGTTTTTTATTTTTAATGCAGCTTCAGCGGCTTTTTGCTCTGCTTCTTGTTTTGATTTCCCTTTTCCTTCAGCAATTAAATTAACTCCAAAAAATATACCAACAGTAAAATGTTTATCATGATCAGGTCCTGTTTCGTGCAAAACTTTATATTGAGGTGTCACTTGCACAAATTCTTGTGCTTTTTCTTGAACCAAACTTTTTGCATCACGCCAAAGTTTTTTAGAAACAATCTCTTCTGTATGAGGTAAAAGTGTATGCGTAATAAATTTATTTGCCATATTGTATCCTTGATCTAAATACAGAGCTCCCACATAAGCTTCAAAAGTGTTAGCCAAAATATATTGTCTTGCTTTGCCATTATCTTTAGCTTCACCTTTTGATAAAAGCAAATAATCATTCATACCTATTTCTGATGCAATTTCAGAAATAATAATTGCATTTACAAGTGCTGAACGGATAGCAGTTAATTCTCCTTCTGTATAATTTGGATATTTTTTATAAATGTAATCTGTGACAACAAGCTCAAGGACTGCGTCACCTAAAAATTCTAAACGTTCATTATGAGAAAGTGTAGAACCTAAATTTTCATTTATATAAGAACGATGAATAAATGCTTGCTTGAGTAAATTTTTATCTTTAAAATAAATTTTTGTATTTTTTTCAAAATTTGAAAAATTAATCATAATTTATACAGACACTAGGCACTAAGCATTAACATAATTGCTAAAACTTAAAGCCTAAAGTCTAATGTTTATTTTTGCTAATAATTTCGATCGCTTTTGTAATAAGTGGAATAATATCATTATAAATACGAAGTTCTGGAATTTCTGAAAGTTGGAACCATCTGGCATTATCTAAGCCACCAGAAGATCCTAATTTTAATTCCTTATATTCACTCTCGGCCAAAAAGTAAGTCACCTTTTTTAAGATTTTTCCATTTTCTGGATGAGAAGCCACATATTCATTTTCTCCAATTTTTTCTTTTATATCTATATCGAGACCTATCTCTTCTTTTATTTCTCTTTTTGTTCCCTCTTCTACACTCTCACCAGCAATTTCTGGATTGTCTCCAATTCTTCCTTTTGATAAAGTCCAATAACCAAAGACATCATGAACAAGTGCAAATAATGTTTCACCATCTTCACCCTTTTTTGATGCAGGTTTTTTTGCATAAACTAATGCTCCACCTAATTTTTCAACTGGTAATTTTGTAATATCAACAGGTTCGTCTTCTGTTTTTTTCTTTTTACTTATTTGTTCTTTTCCTGGTTCACCTATTTCTTTATAGACAGCACCAAGAACTCCATTTACGAATTTACCAGAGTTTTCTCCTCCAAATGTTTTTGCTAATTCTATGGCTTCATTTATCGCAACTTTTGGCGGCACTTGATTTCTGTCTCCAAAAAGAAGTTCTGTTAGACCAATCCTTAAAATATTTCTATCAACAATAGATATTTTTTCTAAAGGCCAATCTGGGGCAGCTTTTTTTATTATCTCATCAATTACTGCAGATTTTTTTAAGATTTGTTCAACAAGTGAAGACACAAAAACATCATCCTCTAGTCCAGGAGCAAATTCTTTGAGATTTCTTTCTAAGGCTTCTTTAGTTTTTTTATCATCCCAAACACCTTCTTTCCCTTCTCTGCCAGACATAAAATCCCACTCAAAAAGCGTTTGAAGAACTATTGATCTTGAAAGGTGCCTATTTGCCATAAATTAATGAACGAAGTGAATATAATTTATGAGCATCCTGAGCATGTTTATGCGAAGGGTGCCATAACTAATTATTTTGCTTCAGCTTTTTTTGCCTTTTCTTTCTTTTGTTTCTTTTCTATCTTTTTAACCAAATCCAATACTTTCATTCCACGATAAAAACCGCAAGAAGAGCAAACAGTGTGACGCTTTTTAAAATTTGTACAATTTGCACACTTAGTAAGACCCGTACTCATCAATGCGTGGTGAGAACGTCTATTCTTTGTATGCGATTTTGTATGTCTCATTCGTACTACCATAATGTATTCTATATTAACATATTAAATGAGAAATGCAAAATAGTAATATATTTAGCGATAGTAAAAAAAATAATATATGCTAATATAACTGTATATGGCAGATATTGATAAATTACACAATTTAAGACATTCCCTAGCCCACCTTTTAGCTGCAGCTGTTTTGGAATTATATCCTGATACAAAAAACACCATAGGCCCTTCAATAGAAGATGGTTTTTATTATGATTTTGATTTTTCATCCCCTATTTCTGATAAGGATTTACCAAAGATAGAAAAAAAGATGAAAGAAATCTTAAAAACTTGGAAGGAGTTTCAAAGTGAAAAGAAAACTGAAAATGAAGCAAAAGACTATTTCAATAAAAATGAATACAAAATAGAGCTAATAGATGAAATACTGGGTAAAGGAGAAAATATAACCTTCTATACTTGTGGTAGCTTTACAGATCTTTGTCGCGGTGGACATTTAGAAAGTCCAGCAAAAGAAATAAACCCTGAATCCTTCAAGCTTGATCGTGTGGCTGGAGCATATTGGCGCGGAAATGAAAAAAATAAAATGCTTACTCGTATTTATGGACTCGCTTTTGAAAACAAAGAGGAATTAGAAAAATATATAAATCAGAGAGAAGAAGCAAAAAAAAGAGACCACAAAAAACTCGGCAAGGAACTTGGTTTATTTACAATTTCAGAATTAGTAGGCAAGGGTTTGCCAATGTATCTACCAAAAGGAAACATAATTAGAACTCAATTAGAAAATTTCATTAGAAAAGAAAAAGAAGATTTAGGTTATTCATTTGTCACAATTCCACATATAGCAAAAAAAGAACTTTATATTCGTAGTGGACATATGGGTAAATATGACGCAATGATGCCGACAATGACAGACGAAAATGGTGAAGAATTTGTGATGAAAGCAATGAATTGTCCTCATCACTTTGAAATATATAATGCTGAACCACATAGTTATCGTGACTTACCTTTACGTATAGCTGAAAACACAACAGTATATCGTAATGAAAAAAGTGGTGAATTGTCAGGTCTTTTACGTGTCAAAAATCTTACCCAAGATGATACACACCATTTTATAAGAGCTGATCAAATTGAATCCGAAATCGAAATGATTTTCGGTTTAATGAAAAAAGTTTATAGTATTTTCAATTTTGATAATTATAAAGTTGAAATTTCAATCCGAGATCCAAAAAATAAAGAAAAATATTTTGGAAGTGATGAAGTATGGCAAAAAGCTGAAGAAATTTTAATTAATTCTGCAAAAAAATTAGGATTAAAATACAGCATCGAAGAAGGTGAAGCTGCTTTTTATGGTCCTAAAATTGATATAAAAGTAAAAGATTCAATAGGAAGAGAATGGCAATTAACAACAATACAGCTTGATTTTAATCAACCAGAAAACTTTGATATGGATTATGTCGGAGAAGATGGCAAAAAACATAGAGTAGTCGTATTGCATGTCGCCATCTTTGGTTCATTTGAAAGATTTATGGGTATTTTAATTGAACATTATGCTGGAGTATTCCCTCTTTGGCTGTCTCCTGTACAAATAAAAATTATCCCCGTCCGCGTAAATCACAATGAACATGCAAAACAAGTCTTTGATTTATTAAAGAAAAATAATATCCGCGTAGAGTTGGATGATGAAGAAGCAAATCTTGGTGGAAAGGTTCGTGATGCAAAAAACAAAAAAATACCTTATTGGATTGTTATTGGTGATAAAGAAATTTCATCTCAAAAATTAACAGTCGAAAATAGAGATAGTACAAAAACAGAAGATATTTCAATTAATGAACTTATTTCGAAACTCAAAAAAGAAATAGAAGAGAAAAAATAAGCATTAAAAAAATCCCCTTAATGGGGATTTTTTTAATTAACTTTATATATCAATTTCTGCTAGTTTTGCATTTGATTGGATGAAAGATTTTCTTGGCGGAACTTCAGAGCCCATGAGAATCTCAAATACTTTATTTGCTTCCTCAGCATCTTCTATATTTACTTTCTTGAGTATGCGATGAGCTGGATCCATTGTAGTTTCCCAAAGTTCTTCTGGATTCATTTCTCCGAGACCTTTGTATCTTTGAATATGAACTTTATTTGACCTTGCTTTTGTTTCTTTTTCTTCATCCTCTTCTGCTAATCCTTCGACAGGCTCAGGACCTTCGGCTTCTTGAATCTCAGTAACATCTGTTTCTTTTCCGATAAGCTTAACTTTTTCTTCATCAGAATATGCATAATTTACCTCTTTACCTTTCTTTATTTTATAAAGTGGAGGTTGAGCAATATAAATAAATCCTGCATCCACAACTTGTCTAAAATATCTATAAAACAAAGTAAGCAGTAGTGTACGTATATGAGCACCATCGACGTCAGCATCTGTTGCAATAATTATTTTATGATAACGCATTTTAGAAAGATCAAAAGTATCTCCAATGGAAGTTCCCATTGCAATAACTAAAGCTCTAACTTCTTTTGAAGCGAGCATTTTATCAATACGTGCACGTTCAACATTTAAAATTTTTCCACGAAGAGGAAGAATAGCTTGAGTACGTCTGTCTCTACCTTGCTTTGCTGAACCACCTGCAGAATCTCCCTCTACAAGAAACAACTCTGATTCCTCTGCACTCTTACTTTGACAATCTGCCAATTTACCAGGTAAAGTCATGCCTTCTAGGGCTCCTTTACGCAAAACAGAGTCTTTCGCTGCCTTAGCGGCTTTACGGGCCTTTAGAGCGAGGATAGACTTGTTTATTATAGCCTTAGCTTGATCAGGGTTCTCTTCTAAGAAGCTAGCAAACGCTTCCCCAAAAATGGTTGCCACAGCACTTTGTGCTTCAACGCTACCCAGTTTTGCTTTTGTCTGACCTTCAAATTGGATTTCACGAAGTTTAACAGAAATAACACAAGTCAAACCTTCAAGAACATCGTCTCCTGTAAAACCACCCTCAGACTCTTTCATCATTTCATTCTTTTTACAATAAGTATTTAGCGTTCTCGTCAATGCGGTTTTGAAACCAGTCACATGTGTGCCACCTTCTGCTGTATAGATATTGTTTGCGAAAGGAATTATCCGATCAACTATATCGTCTACATATTGAAGTGCAATCTCAACACCTACGTCATCCATTTCTTTTTCAACATAAAAAATACTATTCTGAATTGGCTTTTGAAGTTTATTATAATATTTTACAAGTGATGTAAGCCCTCCTTCAAAATAAAAAGAAGTAGAAGGTAATTCCAAATTAAGCTCTCTAAAATAAAAAACATCACTATCATCAATTTTATCTTCATATCCTCGTGCATCAATTATTAAAATTTTTAAACCTTTCACTAAATATGCTTGTTGACGAATATGAGCAACAACTGTATTCCAATCAAATTTTATATCTTTAAATATTTCTTCATCTGGTTCAAAAGTAATTATCGTTCCGTTTAACTTAGAAGACCCAACTTTTTTAACAGATGTTTTTTTCTTTCCTTGAGAATATTCTTGCATATATTTACCTCCATCTTTATGAACTTCAGCCTTACAATATACTGAAAGCGCATTCACAACAGAGGCACCTACTCCATGCAAACCTCCAGAGACTTTATATCCTTCACCACCAAATTTTCCTCCAGCATGAAGAGTCGTCATCACTGTTTCAAGCGCAGACACTTTTGTTTTTTTATGAATATCAACTGGAATACCACGGCCATTATCAGCTACACGTATACGATTTCCAGGGAGAAGAACTATCTCTATATCATTACAAAAACCTCCCATCGCTTCGTCGCGAGAGTTATCAAAAATTTCCCAAATTAAATGGTGAAGTCCATCTATACCAGTCGTACCGATATACATTCCAGGACGGCGTCGAACAGGATCAAGCCCCTCAAGAACTGAAATATCAGAAGCATCATAATGATGCCCTTTTCCAGCATCCCCGCCTTGCATCGAGGCAGGTTTTTTAATTTCTTTTTCTTTTGCCATACGAGTAAATTATACCAAAAAATAACCAAAAAAACTAGCTTTTTAACGTATTTGCCAACTTGAATTTTCGCTTATTTTATGGCTTATTTTTATCATAATATCATTAACTTCTTCATCTTTTAATGTCCTTTCATAAGACTGAAAAACAAGCCTAAAAGCATAAGAAGTTTTGCCATCTTTTGTGAATGAATCAAAAATATATGGTTCTTTGATTAAAAGATTTGTCCCATTTTCTATAAGTATTTTTTTTAATTTATTTGAGTCTTCCCCTTCCGGCATCCATACAGAAACATCACGAGAAATAAATGGATAGATTGACCAAGGAATAAATTTCTGAAAAGTTCCATTTGTATGCTTTTCTGAATGGTCTGGTTGAGCCTGTTCTTTTTGAGAATTTTGCACAGGCGACCCGAGGACCTGAACAAAAGCATCAGATGAGGTATTTAAACAAAATTCATTTAATGTCATTTCTTTTATTTCTTTTTTATCACCACAAGCAACGTGAATTTCTTCTATATCTTTTTTAAATACAGTACCAATTTCAAAAATTTTTATATCATTCATTTCCAGTAGTGGAGCATTATTTTGATTCAATTTTAAGCTTTCTTTTAACCCATCAACTAGATTAGTTCTTAAAAATTTTTTATCAGAAGCTGAAGCTAGAACTTCCACTTCTCCTTTATCTTTAAATACATAAGTCATAACTTCGCTACATCCTTCATTCAAAAGTTTATTACGAGCCCAGTTAGTTTTTGAAAATATCTCATTTACTTTTGGCTCAAATTTTATTTGAGGAATTGTTATTTCCACTTTATCGTAACCCAACACCCTGCCTATCTCTTCCGCCATATCTTCCTCTATATTTAAATCAAAACGCATATATGGCACAATAATTTCAAAAACTTTATCATTACTTTTATATTCAAAATTATATCTTTTTAGAATATTTTCTATCTCTTCTTTAGATACATCTAAACCTAAAATTTTAGAAACTTTTTCAGATGAAAAAGAAAGTTTTCTTATTTCTTGTTTTTGCGGATAAACATCAACTATATCTTCAAAGGAAGCTGTAGGACACATCTCTAAAATCAAAGCAGAAAGTTCTTGCATCGCAAGTGGTGCGAGTTCTGTAGATAAATCATTCTCAAAACGTTTGCGTGCATCAGTAAATATATTTAAGAATTGAGCTGTTTTTCTCACTGAAGTAGGGTCAAAATTTGCAACTTCTAAAATAATATCAACGGTAGTATCTTCAACTTCCGCGGTCTTTCCACCTTTTATACCTGCAATTACAAGCACCTGATCTTCATCAGCAATAACCAAATCTGAATTTTTTAAAACTAAATCTCTATTATCTAAAGTAGTAATTTTCTCACCTTCTTGTGCTTGTCTTATAATCAATTTCTCTTTTATTTTATTTAAATCAAAAACATGTGTAGGTTGCCCACAATCAAACATCACAATATTTGCAGCATCTACCATGTTGTTGATACTCCTCTGCCCTATTGATTCAAGATGATTTTTTACCCAATCTGGAGATGGACCAACTTTAACATTACGAACAATTCTACCCATATAACGACGACATTTTTCACTTCCAATTTCTATTTTTAAATTCGTATTTTTTGATTCAGGTATTTTATATTTTGATATTGGATCAACAAAAGAAATATCTAGAAGAGAAGCAAGTTCCCGAGCAATTCCTCTATGACTTAATAAATCGTGAGCACGATCTGGTAAAATTTTAATATCAAGAATCCAATCAGTATTTTCCCCTTCTCCAATCTTTTCGACAGATTCTACTTCACAAAGATGAAAAGTAAAAGTATCTGTAATTTTATCTACACTAGGTGCTTCGGGTATATACCATTTCAACCAATTATAAGAAATTTTCATATTTTTAAATTAAAATTGATTAAGTCTTAAATCTCCCTGATAAAAAAGACGAATATCTGTAATTCCAAACTTTATCATAGCCATCCTATCAAGACCAAAACCAAATGCAAACCCTTGATATTTTTTAGGGTCAATACCACAATTTTTGAAAACATTTGGATGAACCATTCCTGCACCTAAAAGTTCCATCCATTTTCCATTATGTTTTACATCAACTTCAAAACCTGGCTCAACAAAAGGGAAAAAACTTGGACGCAAACGTATTTCTGCATCTACACCCAAAAATCTCTTAAAGAATTCAAGCAATGCCCACTTCATATTAGACACACTTATATTCTCGCCAACCATCAAACCCTCTAACTGAAAAAATTGCATTTCATGTCCAGCATCAGTCGCTTCATTTCTAAAAACTCTCCCTGGAACAACTATTGCAAAAGGAGGTTCTTTCCCTTCCTTTACAAACTTTTCCATAAAATGAATTTGAGTATTAGAGGTATGTGTACGTAAAACATATCCAGGTTTATCTTTTATGAAAAAAGTATCTTGCATATCACGAGCAGGATGATCTTTAGGAAAATTTAAGGCATCAAAATTGTGCCATTCATCTTCTAGTTCTGGGCCCGTAGCAACTTCAAAACCTAAATCAGTAAAAATTTTTACAGCTTCATTTACAACTATAGAAAGTGGATGTTCCCTGCCTGCGCAGGCAAGTTTTCCTTTTTTATTATCCTTGTCCATTAAAGAAAATATATCATAAAACAAGTTTTTTCCCAATATTTTGATATACTATAAAATATGAAAAAGCTCATCTGGACTTTAATTATTTTAATGATTTTTTTTGGTGTTTTAGGACTATATTTAGGTTGGCTAGACAATGGCCCAAGATTTTAATTTACCTCTCAATCTTACACCATTCACAATCTTTTTTATTACATCCTTTTTCTAAAAATTCCATAGACAATACTTCTTTAGCACAAGTATTTATTTCTTCTTTCAGTTTATCAAGGTGTTCTTTTGTTACATTAAATTCATATTGCTCAAATTTACCTTTTTTATTTTTCTCTACAAAATCAAGAATACTTTTATTTATCTTAAAATCCTTTTTGTCATAGTCAGTTAACAATAATTTATAAAAAATTAATTGCCTTTCATAATTTTCTTTTTGATCTTTAGTTTTTTCCGAAAATGGTTTACCTGTCTTGTGGTCTATAATGTTTACATTAGCAGAAAATAGATCATCTATATATTCTATCTTATCTAATGTTCCACTCAATTTAAGTATTTGCTTATTATCCAGTTCAAAATCTCTTCTAACAGGAAATTGAGTACTTACTTTGTATGTCCAATTTTTAGAGTATTCATCATAATATTCTGACAATGCAACTTCCCCTCTTTCCCTGAATTTATCTTCATCTTTTTCTGGTAAATTATATTTTCTTAAACCTTTTTCAAATTCTTCTAAAAGAATTTTTTTAGATAAAATTTTCTCTTCATTTTTAGATTTTTCAAAAAAATTATTTAAGGCAAAATCAACGACACTACCAAATTTCATACTTTGAGAATATATATCTGGAATTCTTATAAGATTTTTATATAAATATTTTATAGGACAATCCAAATAATTATTAAGTGCAGATACATTGAGTCCTCTCTCAAAAAATAGTTTTTGTAAATATTCTTTATCAAACAAAGAAGCAGAGCGTTTTTCAAAATTCAAAAATACTGAAAGTTTATCAATGTTTTTTATTTCAAACGCTTTCATATTTTCTTCTTTTTTAAATGCAGAATCAATTTCCTTAACAAATTCAGATTCTTCATGCTCCCTGCCTTCATTGTCTGTTCTCGAAAAAGAGATAGTTAATCCTTTTTTCGCGCGTGTCATAGCTACATAAAAAAGTCTTCTTTCATCTTCTATATCTCCATCATATTGATATATTGGTAAACTAATATTATTCCCTCCGCCACGGCTAGATTCCCAAGATTTTCTCGTAGCATTTATTATATAAACATATTCAAATTCTCTACCCTTCGATCCATGAGCAGTCATCAAGGATACTCCCTCTATTATTTCAGGATCTGTACTTTTAATATCTAAATTATATTTAACAAATGAATCAACAAAATATATGAAATCAGCTAAACTATATTCTTTTTTATTTTGACTTTGGTTTTTTATTTCATCAAAAAGTTTGTCTAATTTAACAAGCTGCACACGGCTATCTACTGATTTGATCATATATTCGATATACCCAATTTTCTCTAAAAAAATCTTAAAAAAGTCTATAAAATTCTGATTCAATGATTCTATTTTTAAGTTTTTTATAGTTTCTGAAAAATCAAAAAATTGTTGTGTATTTTTTATGTCAATTTCTTTTAAAATTTTCTTATTTTCAATAATAGCAAAAATATGCTTTTTCTCTTCTTTTCTTAAAGACTTATACTTATCTAAAATTCTAACGGAATCATAAGAATCTAAATTTAAAAAATTTGTAAATAAAACTTTCCCCAGAGAATGGTCATCATTTGGATTTATTATAACTTTCAAAATATTTATAAGATTTCTAATATTCGAATCATCTAATATTTTATCTTTTGAAAAGATAGTATATGGAATCTTATAAAAATCAAAAATAGTCTTTATTTCTCCAACATTTTTATTTGCTCTATATAACACAGCTATTTCACTAGGAGATATTCCACTTTTAATTTTTTCTTTAATGCTCTCTACCAAATGAAGCAATTCAAACTTATAATTTGAAAATTCTAAAACATTTATTTTTTCATTATCTTTTTCATTTGAATGAAGAGTGACGCTGTCTTCTAATCCTTTTGATTTAACGATCAAACTATGAGCTCCATTTAAAATATTTTGAGTAGAACGATAATTTTCTGAAAGGATTACGGAATGGATATCTTTATATAAATCTTGAAATCTTAAAAAAGTCTTAGCACTTGCTCCTTGAAACCTATAGATAGATTGTTTCTCGTCCCCCACTGTAAAAATGTTTGGCTTACCATCTAAGTGAGGTGCATCTGTAAGAAATTCTATTATCGTATTTTGTCCCTCATTCGTATCTTGGTGTTCATCTACAAGCACATATTGATATTTTTCTTGAACATCAGCTTTTAATTCTTTATTTATAGAAAGAGCCTCTTTTACGTAAAGTATCATATCTGAAAAATCGTAAAGCCCACGTTTTTTTAATTCAGTTTGATAAAAAGAAAATATTTCAGCAAGTTCTTTTGCCCTTTCAATTTTTTTATTTATCTTTTCTTCTTCCACTGGTTTCAAATCACCTTTCTTAAAATCTCCATAATCTTTTTTATAATAAATATCATCATTTTCTAAAAGTTCTTTTTTCCAAAGTGGTAATTTTTTAATAAATTCTTCTGGAGATAAGCCATCTTTTTTAATTGCGAGAATTCCATCAACTATTTTATTCAAAAATGAAAATTCATCATGAAAAGAAACAAGATGTTCAAATTTATTGTTTTTAATAATTGATTCTATGATCTCAACTCTTTCCAAATCACCTATAACCCTAGCCCCTCCTAATTCTTCAAAATAAAAAGAAAATTCTTTTATAATGTGTTCACAAAAAGCATGAAATGTAAAAATATTTACTCTATAAGCTCTATCACCTATCGTCTCTAGAAGTCTTTCACGCATAGAAATAACACCAGAAGTGGTATAAGTTAGAGCCAAGATACTTTCAGGATCTGTATCAGTATTCGCTAAAATATTAGCTATTCTAAGTGTTAATATCTTTGTTTTGCCTGTTCCAGGACCCGCCACAACCATCACAGGGCCATCTATAGCATTTACAGCCTCTTTTTGTGCAGGATTTAATTCTTTTAGTCTCTCTTTGAAATTTTTTTCTAATTCTTTAAACATTAACAATATTATATACCTTTATTGTTTAATCTAATGTGTACTTTTGATTTCCAAAAAAAGAACCCTATTATTATAAATGTTGAAAGTGGAGAAACATATTCAGGAATTTTAAATCCGAAACTATGTAAAGTCATAATAATACCAAGTACTAAAATAGAATACATTGCTCCATTCTTTAAATAAACATATTTTTTGATATTTTCCATATTTTTCATAGTCATTCCTCTAACTAAAAATGCTCCTAAGCCATTACCTAACAAAATTAAAGGCACAGATAAAGTAAAGGCGAAAGCTCCAAGCACTCCATCTATAGAAAAAGTAGAATCTATAATCTCTAAGAAAAATAATTTACTCAAATCAGACCGTACTCCTCCTATAAGTTTTTTCTCTTGCAATTCAGCATTTTGTTTAAACCCATGAGTAATAAAAAATAAACTTGATCCTACTACGGCACCAAAACCCATTAAATTACTTTCTTTCAAGGCAAACCATGCAATGACAGAAAGCAGAATAGAAACTACAGCATAAAACCAAACGCCTTTTGCCATAAAAAATTTCTCTGTTTTGGGTAACCCAAGTTTCTTGTCTTCAAGAAAGAGCCAATGCAAAAACAAGAATATCAAAAATACACCACCTGCTACAAGTAAAATAGGTGCTGACTTTTCTATAGATTGTTGGACTAAGGGATCAGAGGACCAAGCTGCAGATAAAACTTGTCCAATGGTTAAAGAATTATTAAAAGCCCAAATTATCGCAAAAGGAAGAAGCCCACGAACAATAAAAACTGCAAAAATCATTCCCCAAGTCAAAAACCATTTCTGAGCTCTTTTGCTCATTGTAGATAATACTTCAGCATTGATAATAGCATTATCTACTGAAGATACCGTTTCAAACAATGAGAGACCAATTATTATAAATAAGGCAGATAAAATCATAAAATATTATTCGGTTGTCTTACCATCAAATTCTGGGCCATCTTTTTCTGCTTCTTCTTTTGTGGCTCTGACTATCCCATCTTGATGATGTGCTGGAGAATAAATCGTATAAAGTTTTAAATATTCAGTAGCAGATGTGTTAATGACATTGTGTTGTGCTCCAGCTGGAACGATTATTACTGATCCATCACCTAATTCATAAACATTACCATCTATGATGCATTTACCTTGTCCTTTTTCAAAACGGAAAAATTGATCATTATCTGTATGAACTTCCATCCCTATTTCTTCATTGGGTTTAAGGCTCATTAAAACCAATTGGCTATGTTTACCTGTATATAAAACTTTACGAAAATTTGTATTTTCTATTGTTTCTTTTTCTATGTTTGCATTGTATCCTTTCATAATTTTTTTATTTAGATTTATAATTTTTTCGACTATTTTAATAATTTATATTTTTGAACCAAAGAAATATTCCCCCACCATCTACCCAGCCCTATAAACTCCCCTGAATTTCCTAATACAAGAACAAACACTACTAATATATAAACAATATGTTCATCTATAAATGGATTCGTCGTTGGTAAAAGTCCCACAGCTCCATACATAAGAGCCAACATCACCACACTTGCAAAACCAGCTAATCTCATAAAAATTCCTAATATAAATGAAACACCAATAAAAAGTAAGCCCAACATAAACAACCAATCTACTAACGGTAGGCCGGCAAGAGTTTGATAAAAAATATCAAAAGGACCGTGCACAGCATGTTGTAAGAATCCTGTAGTTGGAGAAATACCCATGAGCCAAGAATTGCTAGATAGAGTAGAAAAACCTAGACCAAAAAGCTTATCAATAAAAGCCCAAAAGAAAATCCAACCTATCACTAACCTCAACAATCCTAAAACATATTTCATTTTGTTTTGTTCCATACAGATAATTTTAACACAAATAACACATAGAAACTACAATAGATATTTACCTATTTTTGTCCTTTTTATTGAAAAAGCTAATGCTGGAATGCCAATATTATCTCCAAGAGAATTGGCAATTGTTCTCACATAAGTGCCACTACTACACTTTATTTTTAAATTAGCTATATAAAATTTTTCATTTTTAGAACTCAATAATTTTTTCTCCCAAATTTTTAAAATTTCATCTTGTCTAAAATCCCCTTTAACTTTTTTTATTCTTTTTTCTATATTTTTAAATAATTTTTCATTATTTATAGTTGCAATTTTTTCTAAACTTAATTTTTTAATAAAAACTTTTCTTTCTGGTATATCCACTTCTTCCCCACTTCTCGCATAAGCAAACAATGGTTTACCTTTTACTATTTTTGAGGAATAAATTGGATATTTTTGGGTAATTTCACCCAAAAAAGTTTTTAAATTATTTTTTATTTCACTTTCTATTTTTTTTCTATCTACGTCATGGCGTAGATTATTTTTTGAAACAACTTTCCCTAAAATATCATAAGTATCTGTACTAAAACCAAAAAGAACCTGAAAATCATACTCTTTTTCTAGAGCTAAATATTTTTCTTTATTTTTTGTTTCTTCACCTACCAAAATAATCAAAATACCACTTGCCATTGGATCTAACCTCCCAGCGTAAGTCATTGGAACACCAAAATATAGAGAATTCTTTTTTCTAAAATATTCCAATGCCTCAAGTGGCGTCTCTCCTTCTTTTTTATTTAAGACAATTATCTTTTTCACAATTTGGCGGAGGCGGAGAGATTCGAACTCTCGGTGGGTTTCCCCACACAGACTTTCCAGGTCTGCGCACTAGACCGCTATGCGACGCCTCCAAATTTTATTTGTTTTTAAATTTTCAATCCCAAAGGATAGGAACTCTCTTTGAGTGCAAAAAATTGTGAAGATACTAACCATTTATTTATGAGAGGACTTAAGGTGAGAGCAAAACCAATATTCCCTGCCAAATGTAATGCTGTAAATGGAATTTGCATAATCAAAGCATTCAAAATAGTTTGTCCAAAAATAGGAGCAAACAACACTCCAGTTATTAAATCAAAAAATATCGTCGCAAAAAAAGCAAAAACTGCAAAATTCAGTATTGAAGAATTAAATTTCTTAAAATATAAATAAGAGGCCATACCAACTAAGCCATAGGTTATAGCCGCTATCCAAGTCCAAGATCCAAAATGAGTTAAGAGATCATATATAAAAATACTCAAGAATCCAAAAGCAAAACCAAGAAAAGCACCATATTTGCGTCCTAAAGGCATTATAGAAGTCATTATAGGCTCTACATTAGGTGCTCTTAAGGGAATTAACCTAAACAAAAGACAGCTCGCAAATATTGTAATTATTTTTAACTTATTTTTCATAAATTTTGATAATAAACCAATAAAACAGGAAATCAATTTTTATAATGCACACATAAAATTCTACTGAATTTTTGCTCTGCTCGGCTCGCCAGCCTGCGCAAGGCATTCTAAAAACTATTTCCTGTTTTATTGTAGCATATCTAAAAATTCTTTTTCATTGAGAATTTTTATCCCTAATTTTTTAGCTTGTGTCAATTTTGAGCCCGCCTCTTCTCCTGCCACGACATAAGAAGTATTTTTAGATACAGAACTAGCGACTTTTCCACCTAAAGAAATTATCTTTTCTTTAGCTATCTCACGAGACATTTGTGAAAGTGTGCCTGTCAAAACAAAAATCAAACCATTAAATTTACCATTTTTCTTCTTTTCAACTTTTTCTATAATTACTCCATTTTTTTGTAATTTTTCTATAAAATTTAAGTTATTTTTATCTTTAAAAAAACTATAAACGCTCCTAGATACAGCTCCTCCAATATTATCTATTTCATTTATCTCTTCAATTTTAGCTTTTTTTAATTTTTCTAAAGTGCCAAAATTTGTAGCCAAATCTCTTGCTGTCTCTTCTCCGACATGCAATATACCGAGCGCCCAAATAAATTTAGAAAAGGAAATTTTTCTTTTATTTTTTATTTCTTGCACAATATTCTCAGCACTTTTTTCTCCAAAACGTTCAAGCGGCGCTATATCTTCTTTTGTAAGTGTAAAAATATCTGCCGCATCTGTTATCAAACCTTCATCTTTAAATCTTCTCAAGATTTTTGGACCCAACTCATAAATTTCAAAAGCAGATACAAAATGTTCTAAATATCTTTCATTTTTTGCTCCACATTTAGGGTTTGCACAATAAAACGCCACAGAAGTTTCCAAAGTCCTATGAGAAATGGTCTGGCCGGGGTTCGGGGCCCCGGGGATCCGAGGACCTTTCGAAGAGGAGCTTTGGAAACTTCCGATATTTCTTTTTTCCACTTCTGCGCCACAAGCTGGACATTTTAAAACCATTTTAAATTTCTTTTCTTTCCCTGTACGCATATTAAATAAAACTTCAACGACTTTAGGAATCACATCCCCTGCTTTTTCTATAACTATAGTATCACCAATTCGTAAATCTAATCTTTCTATCTGATCCATGTTGTGAAGAGTTGCTTTTGACACAGTTGAACCAGCCACAGAAGTCGGATTAAAAATGGCCAGTGGAGTGAGCACTCCTGTTCTTCCTACATTTATTTTTATATCTTTAACAATAGTCGTCGCACGCTCTGCTGGATATTTAAAAGCAATTATTCCTCGTGGATCTTTCCCTATTATTCCCAAACTCTCAAATATTTTTGTATCATCTATATTAGAAACTACTCCATCTATACCAAAAGACAAACTATCTCTAATTTTTGAAATTTTATTTATAAAACTTGGAATCTCTTTCAGAGAAGAAACTTTTCTCGCATGCTCATCAACCATAAAACCTAATTTCTGCAATAATTCATGTTTTTTAGAATGTTTTTCTAAATATTTTTCCCATTCTACCCCCTTTATTTGAGCAATCTCATAGGCAAAAAAGTCAAGACGTCTTTCTTTTGTTAAATTTGGGTCAAGTTGACGAAGTGATCCTGCTGCTGCGTTTCTAGAATTTGCAAAAGGTGGTTTACCTTCTTTTTCATTTTTTTCATTAAGCCTTTTTAACACTTCTTTTTTCATTATAGCTTCACCACGAACTTCTATTCTACCTGGGAAAGGATCTTTCAATATAAGTGGAATACTCTTGATAGTCTTTAAATTCTGAGTTATATCCTCTCCAATATTGCCATCCCCCCTCGTAACACCACGTACAAATTTTCCATTTTCATAAATAAGTGAAATAGCCAAACCATCAAATTTTAATTCACAGAAATATTCCAAATTAGAATTTAATCCTGGAAGTAATTTTAAATTTCTTTTTTCCCAAGCAAAAAGTTCTTCATCTGAAAAAACATTACCAATAGAGAACATTTTTATCTCGTGTTTCACTTTTTCAAACTTATCAAGTGGTTTACCCGCTATCCTGTTTTCAAAAGAATTCTGATCATCAAACTCAGGGTATTTTGATAAAATATTTTTTAATTCTTTATTCAAAGAATCATATATATCATCTGTGACATTAGGAAGATTTTTTGTATGATAAGCTTCACGTAATCTTGCAATTTCACTTCGTAATTTTTGTACGCGTTTTTGTATTTCTTTTTTATTTTCAGAACTTTGCATATCAGTATTTAGTAATTTAAATCAATCTCTCTTTCTACTGTGTTTTCTGTTGCGATACAATTAGATCCACCATTGTTGTATCCTTTTGAGACAATACTAGTTGAATTTGGGTCACTCTTATTAACACTAACAATAGCACAACCATTTTTATTATCACCAAGTTGAGAAACAATAAAATTCCAAGTCGGATCAGAGCCACCAAGAGTGATAGACAATCCATTACAATTCATTGGTCCTGAAAACAAAGGATCAAAAGCATTATTAGCAGGATCTATCCTGTCATAATACAAAGCACATTCAGCACCTGTATCAGCAGCAAAAAAAGCATCATTTGTATCTTTAGCTGATGTACTAAATTTTACTTCTTTGTATGAAATAGTTGCCACACCTAATGCTATCGCTAAAATAATACTGGAAATCATAACAGCAAAAAGTAGTGCAAATCCTTTATTCTTTTTTATATTTTTTGTTTTCATTATTCTACCCAATTAAATAAATTTTCTGAAAAAGTAACAGTATTAGTATTATCACCTTGCTTCCAAGAAACAGTTGAATTTACTTTTATTTCTTTTGTCATATCTATAGCTTCTACTTGTATCTTGCGGACAAAACCAGAATCAGTACCAACAGTAGAAGAATTATAATCACCATCATTTACATATAAATTACAAGGATTATTTGAACCATCAGAATTACAAGCAAAAAGCTTGTTTTTTATCAAACTATCAACGTCGGCACCACAACCATAAGGAAAATCTGGAGTAAAGCATTTAAATGAATACAATTGATCGGTGAAATCAGTCCATCCAGTAGTTGGATCAGAACCGTATAAAACATAACTATCTCTCATGTTTCTGATATATTCAATTCCCTCTTGAGCTAAATATGATGCTATCATTTTATTTTTTGCATAAGTTGTATTAGAAATACCATTCGCAAGCACAGACATAATGGCAATGATAGATGTAGTAAAAATAGCAATAGCAATAAGTGTTTCTACTAATGTAAATCCTCTATTTTTTTGTTTTTTGTTTTGCATTTCTTTATAACTTTATGAACTTTCTACTTTATGACTACTTATTATCTATCTAATTGTCTTTGTGACACAGAAGTTTGTAATGAAAAAGGAGTATCTGCCCCTTTATAAGTTATAACACCTACTAATCGAATCGTAACAAAAGGTTGTTGTGTGTCACTACTACTCGAAGGTGATTCTGCTCCAGTTATCCAAAAACCACTATCAGAAGTAAGTTGAACTTCTGCTGGATTTAATTGTATGGGGTTACTCGTGTAGCCATCACTAAACTTTCTTATATCAAACAAAGTTCCATTATCGGTTATTTGATATATCCACTGAGGACCAGTAGCAGATTTAAAAGAAATTCCTTTACCATCAACACTACAACTATGAGGATCAGTGCGAGAAATATCTCCGTTATCTATACAGTGATAGTCATATCCTGTTCTTATATTTCTAGACATATCTTCCATAATGAAACTCAAATTGTCCATTATTGAACGCATGTCTTGAGACTTTTGATGAATAGCACTAGCGTTCAAAAGAGCACCCATGCCAATAGTGACAACAACTAAAAAAATAGAAATAGCTATCATTGTTTCTATGATAGTAAAACCCCTATTATTTTTTAAATTAATTCTAAACATATTATTTTATTTGAATTCTACCTGAAGAATACACATCTATAAAAGCATTCAAGCCAGACGGAGAAGTGAGAGTAACTTGAACATAGTCCATATTATCAGTAGATAGATTTGGTAGTTTAATAGATGCCTCAGAAGATGGTCTAACAAAAGTTATAGACAGATCATCAAAAGATGAGGCGTTATGAGTACCATCTTTGTCAAAGACAGTTATAAGGGATATATAATCATTTTTCGTTATTTTTATATCATCTAAACATTCTCCAGTACAAGCAGTATCACTGAATTTTTTGTTACTATCAAGATCTGCAAAATAAATAAAATGATTTCTATCAGAAATAGAACTGGTATTATAAAAATAAACCCCATAAGAAGGTTTCCAGTTAGGATTAGAAGCAGCAGCCACATCATTAGTTTTCCCTGACATAGCTGCTTTTTGTGCTTCAACTATTTTCAAAGCTATGTCATTCGCTAAAACTTTTATATCTACTTTCTCTTGAAATCTACCATAATTAAAAAGAACAATAGAAGTCATCACAGAAAAAATACTCAAAACCACAATGAGTTCTACATAAGTCATTCCCGCTTGAAAACAAGCCAACTTTTTTTTCTTATTTATATTTTTATAAAATTGAAACATTTTTTACTAAAAACCAATTGGAAAAAGATGTAATTCAAAAAGAAAAGCAATAAATATACCAAATACCAAAAACGGAGCAAATGGAATTTCACTTTTTATCCCATGTTTTTTAGAAAAGACCATAAGTATTAGCCCCACTATTGCTCCAGACCAAAATGCTACAACTGCGCCAGATAAAATTCTAGAATAACCAAGAAGCCAACCCAACCCTAAAGAAAGTTTTGCATCTCCGAAGCCCATCCACGTGCCACCCGAGACAAACCACAACAGTGCAAAAGGCAAAGACAAAAATAGTCCTGATAATAAATCTAAAACTGTAGGAATATGTGGATAAAAAACATAATCTTTAAAGAAAAATAAACCAACAAAAGCCAAGACACCGAAAATAATAGCAAGCATGTCTGGGATTATTCTATGTTTATAATCATAAACTGCAACAATCAAAAGAACAGAAAACATCATTACATAATATGCGTAAGAAATTGAAAAAGCTACAGTATTAAGATAAAAAACATCTTGAAATTTTAAGAAAATTCCTGCGAACATTAAACCTGAAATAAATTCTACTATCGGATATTGAATGGAAATTTTTGCTTTGCAATTTTTGCATCTACCTTTCAAAGCAAAAAAACTAATCAAGGGAATGAGTTCATACCAACACAATTTATTCTCGCAAGTCATACAACCACTTCTGCCACCAAAGGTATGCCCTGTATTAAACCTAAAAATAACGACATTCAAAAAACTACCTATTATTATACCCAAAATGAAAAAAATAAATGTTATAAAAAAAGTCATATAAGCTATAAATTATATATTTTAATACATTAATTATAGCATTTATGTAAAAACAACAAAAGCCTACTCTATCTTTTAATTAAAATTTGAACAAATTAATGTTGGTCCAGAGCTAGGTACTGTAGTTTTAGGAACAGAAGCACCAGTACTATCAACACACCAATATTTATTGGTACCAGAGAGAGTTGCTCCAACCATCCAACTTGTTACTCCATCTGAATTACAAACAAGATTAGATCCACTAGGATAATTATTAGAATCTACTAAACCCTTCATTCCAGAAGCTGAATCTAAAAAAAAAGCACTAACATTACAAGCTGTGGTTAACGTTCCATAATCACCATGTGAACCATAATAAATTTCTGCTGCATCGCGTATACTTGCAAGTTGTGATTTTATCTTTGCATCATTACCCTTACTTCTCGCACTATTCAAAGATGCCAAAACGACTGATGCTAAGATACCTATGATAGCAACGACGACCAACAATTCGATTAACGTAAAACCAGACACAAATTCTCTTTTTTTATTCATAAAATTATTCATAGTTTATTATGGAGTACATGCTGTCCCATTATTTACATACGCTTGTTCTTTTATGGCACCATATGAATCTAAGCATACTACCTTACTAGTACTATTAACACCCGTATGTAAAGTATACACCTGTACTGACCATTGCCATACACCGTTTAGATTATTAAGTGCAACACCTGCGGTACTGTTACCATTACATTCAGCAGTTGTTGTATAATCACTATTTGCAATAGCATTGTCTAGTATTGGTTTTAGTGTTGAATCACCCAAAAAACTACTATTACAATAAACAAATGGAGTCGTCGGAATAGTGTTAGTGCTTTCATAAATAGCGACCTGATTACGTAATTGATCAAGAGAAGTTTTAATGGCAGCCACCTTTCCCTTACTTCTTGCACTATTCAAAGATGCCAAAACAACTGATGCTAAGATACCGATGATAGCAACGACGACCAGTAACTCAATGAGAGTAAACCCACCAAATTTATTTTTAGATATAATTTTCATATTTTTATATTTATTTTATAACACTCTAATTATACTAAATACACAAAACAAAAACCACCCTGAGTTTCCTCTAAGGGTGGCTTTTGAAAAAATAGAATTATTATGGTAATGCATTTCCAGAACAATTTTTACCTGCTCCTAAAACAGCTGAAGTTGTACCTGAAAAACCAGTACTATCAACACAGAACATTGCTGGAGTACCAACAAGACTTGTAGACATAGGAGCTTCTGCTGCCCATCCACCAGCAGTATCATGACATGTTACCTGATTATAAACCCCCAGAACATTACCATTTGGAGATGCAATAGCTCCAAAACCAGAAGTTATTCCAGTAGCTTGTTGTGTTGCGTATAATAATCCAGGACCAGCTGTGCCACCAAAACCACTACTTGTTTGTGCAGCAGCACAAACACCTAAATAAGTAGCTGTAGTCTGAGAACTATTAAAAAGTTCAGCTTGAGCTCTCATACTAGACAATTGAGCTTTAACAGCTGCATCTTTTCCTTTACTTCTTGCACTATTCAAGGATGCCAAAACAACTGATGCTAGGATACCGATGATAGCAACGACGACCAACAATTCGATTAACGTAAAACCTTTCTTAAAATTAAATTTTTTCATAATTTATTTTTATTAATATTAACTAATAATTTTTTTCACCCTTTGAGTGAAAGTTCCGACTTATAATACTCATATTATAACTTTTACCCTTATATATAAGCAAGTAATTTATCCACACTTACCTTTTTATTGTATTCCCCCTGCAAGGTTGTAAATAGGCATCAAAACAGACACCAAAAGAACACCAACCCCAAGACCCAAAACTACTATCATCACAGGCTCGATCAACCCCACGAGTGTATCGATAGCATCATCAACTTCCCTTTTGTAAAAATCAGACAATGTTTTTAATATTTTACCTAGAGAACCTGTCTCTTCTCCGACCTTCACCATCTGCACCATAATACCTGGGATTTGTTCTGGATGTTTTTCAAAAGCAATTGAAAAAGATAATCCCGATTTTACTCCATCTGCTACATCTTTCAAAACTTCTTTATAGACTCTACTACCAACGACTTCAGAAGTGATATCTATCGCTCGGACGATAGGAATACCAGAAGTAAGCATCGTATCCATATTGTCTGCTATTCTCGAAAGATAAAGTTTACTATAAAGATTGCCGACAGCTGGAATAGAAAGCTTTATTTTGTCTAAATATATTTTACCTTTTTCTGTTGCAGAAAGTCTCCAAGCCCATAGACCTGAAAGTACTAAGAAAATGATTACGAGAAAACCATAGTGCACGAAGAAATTAGAAAGTGCGATAACTATTTTTGTATAGATTGGTGGTTCTTGTCCAGAATCAAGGATAATAGCAGAAAGTTTTGGTATAACAACCACAAACATTAAACTCATAACCACAAAGAAAGTACAAATAACGAAAACAGGATAGATAAGAGCATTTTTGGTCTTTGCAGTAAGAGCGTATTGACGATTTAGATAATTTGCTAAGTGGTCAAAAGTTTCATTTAATTTGCCTGTTTCCTCTCCCACCTTCACCATATTTACATAAAAATCAGAAAATACATCTGGATGTTTTGCTAAAGCTCCTGAAATAGAAACTCCAGCTTGAAGATCGTCACTTATTTGTGTAAGTTTCCTAGCTAAAAGTTTATTTTCTGCATTGGAAGCAAGCATTGTGAAAGTCTTCAAGGCAGAAACTTGTGCTTCAAATAATGTGGAAATCTGACGAGAAAGAATAACGACGTCTTTATTTGGAACTTTTTCAAAAAAAGAAAGAGAAAGTAAAGATTTACTTTTTGTTTCATCTTCAATAGAAAGAATAATGAGCCCTCTACGCTGAAGACCACTAATAGCCATATCCTTACTAGGGGCATCTATCTCCCCACTTTTTTCTATTCCTTTGTCATCTACTACTTTGTATTTAAATAACATCCCAGTACTAAAATTTTAATTAATAATCTTTATCTTTATGTCCCGTAATCAAAAATTTAGTACGGGACAGGTAATTTTTTATAACATTCTTTCAAGACCCCTTGGATTAAGTGAAAATTGACGAGCATTTTCTATCGTAATTTCTCCAGCACGGACAAGCTCTATCAATGAATGGTTTAAATCTATCATTCCTGATTCTGTGCCTGTCTCTATCACCACATCTATTTCTTGAGTACGTTTTTCACGAATTAAATTAGATATGGCATTATTGTTTAACAAAAGCTCATAAGCTGGAATAAGACCACCGGTAATTCTAGGAATAAGCCTCTGCGAAAAAATCCCGAGCAAACTAGATGCAAGTTGAATACGAATCTGATCTTGTTGTTCTCCTGGGAAAGAATCAATAATTCTATCTATAGTCTGCGAAGCGTTATTTGTGTGAAGAGTAGAGAGCACAAGATGCCCTGTCTCGGCAGCAGTGACAGCTGAAGAAATAGTCTCTGGTGTACGCATTTCGCCTATCATTATTACATTCACATCTTCACGAAAAACAGACCGCAATGCTGTGTGAAAATCTTTTGTATCAATACCGACTTCACGCTGATCAATTATTGATTTATTTGGTATATAAACATATTCTATAGGATCCTCAATAGTAACAATATGTCTTGCTTCTTCATTATTTATCAAATTAACCATTGCTGAAAGAGTGGTAGATTTACCTTGTCCGACAGGTCCGACAACCAAGAAAAAACCTTGTTTTTTGCGAGCAATATCTGCAATAATAGGTGGTAAATGGAGATCTGCAAGAGATTTAACTTTTGGGACTAAACGAAAAGCCACACTTATCAAACCTTTTTGAAAAAAAGCATTTCCGCGAAGACGCGCTTCTCCTCGAAAATCATAAGAAAAATCCATTTCTTGATCTTCTAAAAATTTAGCCAACTTATTTTTATCTAGAAGCTCACCTAAAATACCCAAGACATCTTCTTTGGTTAAAACTGAATGTTTCAAAAGAAAAACTAATTCTCCAGCCACACGTATGACGGGAACCTTGCCGACACCCAAATGCAAATCAGAGCCGCTTTCACGGATGACTGTCAAAATAAGTTCTTCAAGTTCTTTTTTATAATCCATAAATTTATGTGACGTTAAGTTCGTAGTTTTTTAAACAGGAACTTTTTTTGATAAAATTCCTATAACTTGATCAACAACTTCTGTGGGGGTAGAATTTGCTTTAACGATATAACCTGAAACTCCTAGCCCACTACCTTTATCAATGTCAGCTTGTTCACTTTTATTAGATAATATTATTTTTTTAGAATCTGGGGCTAGATTTTCTTTATTTATAACTTCCAACATTTCAAAACCATCCATATCTGGCATAGTTATGTCTGTTAAAATAATATTAGGGATAAGTCCATCTTTAATCTTACTAATAGCTTGTGCTGCGTTGTATGATGTGTAAACATCAAAATTATTTTGGCTGAACTTGAATGCATACATATCTAAAAGAAATGTATCATCATCGACTATTAAAATTTTCTTTTTTTCTCCTTCCATATATTGATTATATTATAAATTAACTCTTAATAATAGACCTGTGGACAACTTTATTCGTTTTCGTTGTTAAAATTAAACACTTCTTTATAAGGAATAATGCCATTCAATGCTTTTAGCATAGCATCTTCTCTCATCATTAGCATACCCTCTTCACGAGCTACTTTATAAATCTCAGAATCAACTGGTTTGTTCAAAATAACTTTTTGCATTTCTTTACCTATTTTAAACATTTCAAAAATAGCAATACGCCCACGAGTGCCAGATGGACATTCTGAAGATGGCACAGTGTCATACATGCTATCTTTTATTTGTATTTCTTTTTTAAATTCTTCAGGTAAATCTTTTAATTCATTTTCAATTTGAAGTTTGATACTTGGATCGAGTGGTATTAGTTTTCTACAAGAAGGAAACGTCATTCTAGCTAAACGTTGAGCAACAGATAAAATGAGTGTAGGTGCAATAAGATAAGGGTCCACTCCCATATCTACCAATCTAGGAACTGCACCGATAGCACTGTTCGTATGAAGTGTGGATAAAACAAGGTGTCCTGTCAAGGCTGCTTGAATCGCTAGCTGAGCTGTTTCTTTATCGCGTATTTCTCCCACCATTATCACATCTGGATCTTGACGGAGGATAGAACGCAATCCTGAAGCAAATGTGTAACCTATCTCTGGCATCATCTGAGATTGGTTTATATCAGGCATATGATATTCCACAGGATCTTCTAATGAGACAATATTACTCTTTTCTTTATCAAGTTCATTCATCATTGAATACAATGTTGTAGATTTTCCAGAACCAGTAGGGCCAGTAATCAAAATGAGCCCATAAGGTCTAGTAATGGCGTCCCGAAGCATTTCAAGATTTCTTTTTGATAAGCCTATTTGATCAAGAGGTTTAACACCTTTTTCTGCATCAAGAATACGAATAACTACTTTCTCACCATAATATGCAGGCATAGTAGAAACACGAAAATCTATCTTGTGCCCATCAAGATTAGTACTAAAAGATCCATCTTGAGGTTTTCTTTTTTCATCTAAACGCAATTTAGCTAAAATCTTTATACGTGCCACTATGCCGTTATAAACATTTGGTGGCAATATGATACTAGTGTGGAGAGATCCATCAACACGAAAACGTACTTTAACTTTTTCTCCTGTATTCTCTATATGTATATCAGATGCATTACCTTCTATGGCATTACGCAAAATAACAGCAACTATTTTTATAACAGGAGCATCTTCTACTATTTTTGTTTCTTCCCCCGCTTTTACATCCTTCAATTCTTTACTCAGAGTCTTTGATTCGTTTGAACTTTTCAAATTGGTAGTATCATCTTGTTCATTTAATTCATTAAGAGCTTCTTCTACTTGGACAGAAATACCACGGTAGCTTTCTAGAACACTTTTATAATCAGCAGGAGAAATAAGAAAAACTTTGAATGGCACAGCTAGTTTATTTGCAATAAACTGCAACGCATCCATAGCCTGTGAATCTTCTGGGTCCAACATACCAACTTCTAAAACTCCTTCAACGTACCCAATAGGTACAAAATGATAGTGCGTCGCTGCATCTTCTGGAATATATTTTAAAGCATCAAAAGAAAATTCTTTTGAATTTATTTTCTTTACAGGCATCTGTAAATAGCTTCCTTTAATCTGAAGCAAAACGTCTTCTGAAATACCAAATTTGATTAGAGCTTCATCAATATTGCCATTGAACTTCTCTTTAGCAAGATTTTTAACTTCATCTATTTGGTTATTATTTATAACTCCCTTTTTAACTAATTCTTCTAAAAAACTCATAACTAATTAAGGTGTCTTTACAGACTTGCTTTCTTTTTTTGTTGCTGAATTTGTGGATGAAGGAGAAACAGGAGGTGTAGTTGTCTTGTCATTAGAAACAGGAGCAAAGGTAGAATTATCAGAATTTGTCATGGCAGAATCAGAAGCAACAGAAGTAGCGGGCAGGGCAACGACAGGATCACTACCTATGGGGGCAAAAGGATTCGATCTACCTTCATCTACTACCGGTGTAAGTGTGATACTAGAATCATGTAAATTTAAAAAAGCATTGTTTAAAAAAATAGTATCATCTAATTTTATGTTTTTAACATTCAATAGGACGGAAAGAAAATCTTTAGTAAGAGAAGAATTTTTATCTATAGTTGTCGAAGCTGTAGTCAAAGCATTACTAGTGGCTGAAGGAGAAGAAGAGACTAAGTTCTGTTGATCAGGAGCTGGTTTTAAGAAAAAAATATAAACCAAAATTAAAATGGCTGCGATTACTGTAAATAATATTATGTTTTTTATTTTGGAAGACATTTTAATTTTTTAGCCAATAGGTTTTAATTTTAAAACTATATTTATAAGAATCATTTAAAGTTGGATTAGCTCCTGTGTTAGAGCTGGCATTCGAAGAAAAATCAACCGAAGCAATATCAACAATCCTTAAATTATTTTCTAGATCTTTTACAAAATTTACAAAATTATTATAAGTACCTTGTGTAGAAAATTCTAAATTCCAAGTGCCATAATCTTTAGAAGTCACAACTTTACCATTTTGTGTATTTGTCGTAGTAGTTGTTTTAGGTGTTTGTGTTGTCTGAGTTGTAGATGCTGTGTCTTGACTTGTCGTATCATATTTCACATCTTTCAAAACCATACCATATGGTGATGCTATTTTTTCTATTTCAAGAATCAAACGAATATTATCTACGTTATCTGGTAAAAGTTTTTGAAGTTTAGCTAAATTATCTGGATCAAATGAATTATATTTTTGTGTTAATTTATCTCTCTCTGCCTCAAGGGCTTTAGAATTATCGAGAGCTTCATTATAAGAAGCTATCTGTGCTCTATTGGCAGTAAGAGTATTATAGTAAGGACTTGTGAATGTGAAAAATCCTGCTATTGCTGTTCCTATTAAAATTGTCGGCAAAAGAAATTTAAACATAATTAATTTAATGTATTTGTATTATTACTATCAAGTGTTTTTTTATAATCAACCAAATTTGGATCAACTGTAAAATCTAAATCAAAAAGTACCTTGCCTTTATCGTCCAATGAAAGATTAGAAAATACAGGATCAATCAAATATTTGTTTTTTGTAAAAAGATCTGACTGAAGCGCAACATCCGAATAACCCAAGGTTATCCCACTCATCTTTACTGCTATCTTTGAACCTTTGCTATCATCAAAACTATAACTAAATTTAGTATAACTAACACTTTTCATTGTGACATCTTGAAGTGCTTTAAAAATAGGAGAAATAGCGATATGTTTAGATAAAATATCATTAGAAGCTCGAAGTCTTTTATCTAAAACTTGAAGCTGAAGTATTTTTGCTGGTTCAAAACGATTTTTAGCCACACCTAAATCAGTCTCCATCTGTGTAATATTTTTTGCTAAAATATTATTATAAAAATACAAAGCACCCGTAGCTATAGCTATGGTGAAAAAAATAAAAATAGAAATAATAGTCAAAAGACCAATTGGTTTTGAAGCAACAGCTCTGTCCTCAATCATCGGTTTTTTGGGTATAAAAGATGTTTGAAAATTTTGATCCATTTGTATATTAATATTATCTCACTTATTGTAACTTTCGCAAGGCTAAACCTAATGCAATCGCAAATTCTGGGCCTGTAGTCTCTAAAACTTTCTCTAAAAATTCTGGAGCGCCTACTTTTGAAAAAGGGTGTCCTATTTCTATCTCTGCACGAAAGTTATTTGATGCAGTTTCTTTAAGTCCTTTCAAAAGAGATCCTCCCCCTGTAAATATTACTTTACTTATAGTCCTATCATATTTTTTCTCGTATCCTAATAATACATTATTAGTTTCTGAAAAGATATAGTCTATGTGAACTTTTATGATATCTGCCAAACTTTTTTCGTTGAGATTATCAAAAAGACCAAATTCTTTTTTCATTTCTTCTGCTTTTGTAAAAGGAATGTCTAAAGATTTAGAAATGGAAGAAGAAATATCTGCTCCACCACGATTTATTGTGTGATGGGCTTTGACCATACCAAACTCAACAAGAGAAAGCTTGGTACTTCCAGCGCCAAAATCTACCAAAAGCACTAGAGAAAGTTCATGTTCAAAATTTGATCTTATTGAAGAAAATATTTCAATTTCAAAAAAACCAGCCTCCAGTGCACACTCCGAAGCGAGAGAACGGTATTTTGAAACTGCATCATTTTGAATAGCTACCACTAGCACTTCTGTTTTTTCTGGCAAAACAAGAGATGAATCAGGATTGTTTGCATCTTCAAAAGAAGGTTCTTTTTTAGGCAAAATAAAATAATCTAAGGAAACTTCTGTAATAGGCAATGGAATATATTTTCTAGCTTCTGTAGATATGACAGAAGCAACTTCACTTTCTTTTATCTGAGATGGTAAAGAGACTGTAAATATTAAACTTGATTGTACAGGGATAGAAAAAGCAGAAGACGTCGTCGTTACTCCTGATTGTTTTAAAACTTCTTTTAAAGCTTCAATGGTCTTATCTATTGGAAGATTGGTGACACGTCCTACATCAACATCAGCATAAGAGCCGAGCGAAATAGAGCCATATGTCTCAAGCACAGCTTTGCCACCCCTCTTTTTTATTTCAACAACTTTGATAGCCGAAGAACCGATATCTATACCCACAGAGCTATCTCCGTCGCCACCCTTAAAGAGGTTTAAATTTGATAAAAAGTTTTTAACTGGATTATTCATTTTCTTGGATTATACTTATATATTATATCATATATGAAAATTTTAGATACTATATTAAGTGTGATTTTCCCTGTGAATTGCATTTCTTGTGGAAAAAGTGGCCAAAATTTATGTATAAAATGCCTTTCAGAATCTTCACCAGCATTGCGAGAATGTGCTAGCTTTATATTTCCTCTTTTTGATTATCGCGACAGAACAGTCAAAAAATCTATTTGGCTTTTAAAATATAAAGGCAAAAAAGGAATTGCTAATGTTTTCGCAGAAGTTATGTATGACAAAATAACAGAAGAACTTTCAGAATTGAGTTTAATGAGAAATTTTCGTGAGCCAATTTTAATCCCTATTCCCCTTTCCCCTAAAAGATATAAAGAACGGGG